>DASQCY010000758.1:0-3621 GCA_035634495.1 Allostellaceae bacterium | reverse complement strand
CAACCGGCGCGGGGCGGGGCCGGGGTGTGTAGAGTTCCGCCGCAGCGGAATCCTGCAACCCGAGCCCGTCGAGCGATGCCCCGCACCGGCCGCAGAACCGGTTTTCGGGCGGGTTGGCGGCCCCGCATGACGGGCACATAGATTCCAGCGGCGCCCCGCACTGGCCGCAGAACTTCATACCGACAGAACTGTCTGCGCGGCACCGAGAGCACCTCAAGCCGGGCCTCCAAAGGTAGCGCGCCGGATGCTGGTCAACTATTATTAACGCTCGCCTTGGAGTGTACCAAGATCAAAATCGGCGGCCCGTCGGCGTCGTTTCACTTGGCGGCTGCGACGGCGATACTCGTCTACGAGGTCAACACGGTGCGAAGTGCGGTAATCGACGGCATA
Organism: Allostellaceae bacterium; assembly: GCA_035634495.1. GTDB lineage: Bacteria > Pseudomonadota > Alphaproteobacteria > ATCC43930 > CGMCC-115725 > AP-15. Next base: position 3,231 of record DASQCY010000758.1, on the reverse strand, counting down.
AAGAAATATGCGGCCGCCGTAAGTTTCACGAATTGTTCGGGTATGGCGAGCGTCGTTCGCCTGTTCCCGCCCGGATAATTCGGAAATGGCTCGTCCATCTGGCGGGCGTCGTTACCCGGCGCTTGGCCGATGATCGGGTCGAAGCCCGCAGAGGCCGCTCCGCCCCCGCCGGGCCGCTCCTTGCCGGCAACAAAATCGGAGTTGTTCGCGTAGTTCTTCTGTATGTATTCGAACTGACGCTCGATCGAGGTCTGGTAGCATACAAACATCAGTCCCCGACTGTGCTTTGTCGTCGTCTCGCCGGGCGCCACCTCCGGACCGAACGGGATACCGGCGCGAATGATGCGGTGCCCCTGTGCCTCGGCCGGGGTCACGTCGTCGCGCGGATAGACTTTGCGAATATGGGCTGCGAAGGGGCATTTGCGCTGGAAACGGTCGTCGCCAAACTCAAAATTATTATTGCGCCTCTTGTCGCTGCCGAGCCCCGGATTGTCGCGCAGCGGTGCAAGTTCCAGTGGGGCACCGCTCCCCCAGCGGCCTACCATCCGTGCCGCCAAGAGCTGCTGATCCATTCCGAGCCGTGCCGCCTGCTGCTGAACGAATCGGCGGAACTCGGGCACCTTTTGCTCCAAGCGCCTGAACACCATGTACGAACCATTGCGCATCCACGGCGCCACCATTGGCGGGGGCGGGCCTTCCTTGAGGGGATCGTCCGGATGCTGTCCCGGATAGCCGAAAACAAACTCCCCCGGCCAAAGAAGATCTTGGCCCGGGAGCCCCTCATTGGGTTTGTATATCGGGTTCGACGCCAGCGTCAGCCCGCGTATCCCTGGTTGGGAGATGCCATCAAGAAAGCCAAAATGCTCGTGCCCGCGCTGGGCGCCCGGCCGCGTGCTCCCGATTTCCAAAGACACCACTTTGACAGAGGCGCCCAATAACCCCAGCTGCATATTGCAGTCGAGCATCACAGACGTCCGATCGCGACCAGAGACCAGGAAGATGCCGTCAATACGGTCCGAGACAAACTCGCGAGCCCAAGCCGAACGCGGCGGATCATTCAGGGTCTCGATGGTCTGTTGATCATCGGCGCCTCGCTCGAAAGCCGGGTCGAGTTGAGGCCGCCCGGGGCCGATGAGCTGGGTCAGACCATCCTTGGTAAAACCCAAGTTCAAGCCTCGAAACCCTTCTCGTGTCTTCCGGCCCAGCTTCTTGCGGCGCTCGATCATCAGCTCCTGCTGATTCACTCGCTTCGCACTGGTAATTCGGCCGACGACATGCTGCTTTACCAGCGCCTTGAACGCGACCTTATTAGTAATCTTAAAGAAGATAAAATTCTCGACGTCCTTCTGCATCCCTATCACGACATCCCCCTGGATGTCGTCGAGTTCTAGCGTCGCCGGCGTTCTCATGGTCGGGGAGAAAGTATTGGCGGCCGGCCCTTCGCGTGGGGCCCGGGAGACTGCTGGTGATTTAGCCGCTGTTCGAGCCGGCGTACCCGATCAGCAGATGCTCAGTGGCATAGACTCCGTTCGGCTTGTTGTCGGAACCGTTCAAAGGATAACGATAAGTAATCCGGATGGCCTTCTTTATGGTCGCCGGCTGTCCCCTGAAAGTCCAGGTTCCGGACGAATAGTTGGCAGAATAGTCATCCACCTCTACGTGGAATTGTTCAAGATCAGGAATCGGCTGGGGGCCCTGGCCTTGTCCCGCATCTTGTGGAATAGTCGGGGGACCGCCTGTGGGTTGGTGCATTTCAGTGGAATACGGATTCAACACGCGAATCAGTGTGCCGAGCGCCTGATTGTCTATAGGTGTGGGCATTTGTCACTCCTTCTGGGATTTGTTAGTTGCAATCGGTGATAATCATTCTCGACCCCTTTCCCAAGCTCGTACGGTCTGTCCTAGACGACGCGACCTTAACAGACGAGGCCGTCGTTCGTGTGAGCTGCTTCACACAATAAGAGATTTTCTCATAATCCCTCGGCCAGCAGGCGGATCGACGAGCCATGATCGAGTGAAGCACGCGCCGCTTCGGCATGCGCCGTTTCGTCCAAGGTCCCTAGCGCCTGAAAGATTGAGTAGGCGTGGTCGAGGAGCTGTCTCGCCGTCGCGACGTCTCCGACGCCCTGGCGCAGCGCCGCCCGCGTGACCATCGCTCTGGCGAGATCGTTACGCGCGCCGACGCGCTCGAAAATCCGCATTGCGGACTCGACGTAGTCCTCGGCCGCAGCCGGCGTCTCGGCGGCGAGACATTCGCTCATCAACCAGCATGCGCGGCCTTCATAATGCACGTAACCTGTAGCGCGGCACGTCGCGAGCAGCTGATCGACCAGGGCGCGCGCACTGACGCGATCGCCGCGGCGAAGATGGCCCTCGGCAAGCCAGGCCATGCCGATGATTTGCGTGAACCGCATGCGAGACCCCTCGAACCAAGCGAGAGCTTCGCTGAGTTCCTCGATACCCTCGTCGACGCGACCGCCTTTAATTTTCCCGTAACCTATGACAACCCGGGCCCAGGCCGCGTCGCGCGGGATAGGAGCGAGCGCCAGCGCCTCGTTGCAGCAGTCGAGTCCGCGTTCGATATCGCCCTGATGAATATAGGCCAATCCCATCCGCGACCAGCTGACCGCCTTTAGGCGAACGTCGTCGAGGGTCATGCCGTGCTCGAGCCCGCGCCTGTTATAGCCGAGGCTGGCCTCCCAGTCGCCGAGGTAATTCGCGGCTCCCGTCAGGTGCCAAAGTGTCAGGGCAGCCCACCACGGGTTGCCACGGGCCTCGAAGCTCGCAACGGCCCGTTCGCCCGCCTCGACCGCCTCGCGCAGCCGTCCTGAGATCGCGTAAACCTGCGCCAAGCAGGACTCTGCGAATGCTTCGATCTCCTCCAGTCCGGAGCACGATGCGATCTTTGCGGCCTCGCGGCAATATTGGATCGCGACATCCGGCCGACCTCCGCTTACGCTCTGCAGGAAGCCGGTCCAGTAATTCCAGGTGGCCTGGCGGTAAGGGTCGTCGAGCTCGTCGACGATCCCGCGAATCTGTTCTAGGGCCTTGATCTGTTCGGCATACTGTCCCAGCGCATATTTGACCTCTGCCTGCTTCAACACGGCGTCGATACGGCGCAATTGGTTCGCCTTGGTATCGGGCATTATGTCGAGACGGCGAAGCGCGTCGTTGAAATAAGACAGCGCTTCGCTATTTGCCCAGCCGCGTTGGGCTTTTGTCGCGGCTAAA
>DASQCY010000757.1:0-5621 GCA_035634495.1 Allostellaceae bacterium | reverse complement strand
CTATCGCTTTCTGGCGGCTTGCTACGCCCATATGGGGCTGCTCGACGAAGCGCGCGCGATGATCGCACGGCTGCGCGCGATCACGCCCGAGGTGATGGTGAATTATCCGCTCCCTTTCCGCGACCCCGGGCATCGTGAGCTCTATTTCTCGGGCCTCCGGCGGGCGATGGGCGAGATGGAATCGGGAGAGTTACAAACGGACTAACCGGGAGAGGGGGCTATGACAGACCTGCGTGTCGTCACCACCGAAGGCACGGTTGCAATTCTCGAGGAAGGCGCGGTGCACGACTTTGCCGCCAATCTGCGCGGCCCGCTGCTGCGCCCTAGTGACAGCGGTTATGACGAGGCCCGCAAGGTCTGGAACGGCATGATCGATCGGCGCCCGGCGCTGATCGCCCGCTGTGCCGGGCCCGCTGACGTGATTGCGGCGGTGCGCTTTGCCCGCGACCACGGATTGCTGGTGTCGGTCAAGGGTGGTGGGCACAACATCACCGGCAATGCCGTCTGCGAAGGCGGGCTGATGATCGATTTGTCGCCGATGAAGAGTGTGCGGGTCGATCCGGTCAAGCGCACGGCGCGCGCCGAGGCGGGGCTCACCTGGGGCGAGTACAATCACGAAACCCAGGCCTTCGGGCTGGCGAGCACCGGCGGGGTGGTGTCGACGACCGGCATTGCCGGACTGACCCTCGGTGGCGGGCTCGGTTGGCTGCACGGCAAGCACGGCCTCAGCTGCGACAATCTACTGTCGGCCGATATCGTCACCGCAAACGGGGAGCTTTTGACAGCGAGCCCCGAGCGGCACCCGGACTTGTTCTGGGGGCTCCGCGGCGGCGGTGGAAACTTCGGCATCGTCACCTCGTTCGAATATCAGCTGCATCCGGTCGGCCCGGTGCTTGCCGGCATGGTTGTTCATCCGATGTCGGAGGCCAAGACGGTGCTGCGCTTCTACCGCGACTTTTGCCGCAGCTGCCCCGACGAGCTGGTCGCCGCCGGCGCCATGATGACGTCACCCGACGGCGTCCCGGTCGCTGTCATCGTGGTTGGCTATATCGGCGATTTGGCTGCGGGCGAGACGGCGGTGGCGCCCCTTCGCAAGTTTGGGACGCCTTTGGCCGATACAATCGCACCGACATCCTATTTGCAGCTGAACACGCTGTTTGACGCGGCCTTTCCCTATGGCGGGGTTTATCGGTACTGGAAGTCCAGCTTCCTGAAAGAGCTCGGGGACGACATGCTGGAGATCATGATCGGGCGATCGGCGAAGATGCTTTCGCCGATGTCGTCGGTCTTGTTTTTCCATGTCCACGGTGCCCCGACCCGGGTCGACCGAGACGCAACCGCGTTCGGGATGCGCGACGACCAGTGGGACTATGACGTGATCTCGCAGTGGACAGATCCCGCGGATGCCGCCCGTCACGTCCAATGGACCCGCGAGTTCTGGACGGCGGTGGAGCCCTTCGCCAGCGGCGACGTGTACGTCAACCACCTCGACGCGGAAGAAGCGACACGGATCAGAGCCGCTTATAGCCACGGCTACGAGCGGCTCGTCGCGTTGAAAAACAAATACGATCCGACGAACCTGTTCCGCATGAACCAGAACATCAGGCCGACCGTGTAACCGCGCTAAATAGGGAGTGCTGTCATGGCAAAGAACGGCTTCAAATTGATCGACGCCGAGATGCACGTCATGGAGCCGGTTGATCTGTGGCAGCGCTACATCGATCCCGAGTTCAAGGCGCGCGCGCCGCGGCGGCTCGACGAGCGGCGGTGGGACATCCGCACAATCGTCGAGGGCGAGGTCATGGCCTCAATGCCGGGCGGCGATTGGCCGGCGCTGACCGACGCCGAAGAGAACGCACTCGCCGAGCGCTACGGCGAAGAGATCGCGCGCCACTTCGATCCCGGGACCCAAGTCCGGGCGATGGACAAGGAGGGGCTCGATCTGGCGATCCTCTTTCCGACCTCCGCGATGTACGTGACGGCGTTCACCAGGATGGACCCGCACTTTGCGGCCGCAGCGTGCCGGGCCTACAACGACTGGCTCCACGATTACATCGAGGCAGCCGATCCGAAGCGGATGTTCGGCGCCGCCGCTGTCTCGCCGCACGAGGTCGAGAGCGCGGTCGGCGAAACCCGCCGGGCAGTGACCCAGCTCGGCATGAAGGCGGTCTTTCTGCGGCCCAACATCTACAACGAACGGCCGTGGCACGACGGGTATTATGATCCGTTGTGGGCGGCGTGCCAGGAGCTGAACGTCCCGGTCGGCTTCCATGAGACCACCGGCTCACGCATGAAGGCTGCCGGCGCCGATCGTTTCAAGAATTTGGGCATCGCGCATATCGCGACGCATTCGATGGAGCAGATGCTCGCCTGCATGGACGTGATCATGGGCGGCGTCATGGAACGTTTCCCCCGGCTTCGCTTCGCGTTTCTCGAAGGGCAATGCGGTTGGCTGCCGTTTTGGCTCGGCCGCATGGACGAGCACTACGAGTGGCGCGCGCCGTATGGGGAGATGACGCATCTCGCGATGCCGCCGTCGGAGTACTTCCGGCGGCAGGGGTACTGCGCCGTCGAGTGCGACGAAGAATTTGTCGCGCACGTCGTCGATGCGTTTGGCGACGACAACCTCGTCACGACGACCGACTATCCGCACGGCGATTCAAAATACCCCAACGCGATGGACCGTTTTCTTGCGCTGCCGCTCTCCGACCGGAGCAAGCAAAAGATCCTGTGGGACAACGCGCTGCGCCTCTACGCGCTGTAGCTCGGCCATGAAAATCGGGTTCATCGGGGTCGGTAATATCGGCGCGCCAATTGCCGGCCAGCTGCTCAAGGCCGGCCACGCGCTCGTCGTTCACGACATCAGGCCCGAAGCAGCGAGCGCGCTCCTTGCGGCGGGTGCTGCGTGGTCCAGCTCGCCGGCGGCGCTCGCCGCCCAGTGCGAGGCCGTAGCCACCTGTCTGCCGGGACCGGCCGAGATGGAGGAGGTGTGCCTCGGACCGAGCGACCTCGTGGCACACCTCAGATCCGGCGGCCTCTACCTCGACCACACGACCAACTCGCCCGAGCTGGTGCGGCGGGTTCACGGGATGCTCGCCGAAAGGGGTGTGGCGATGCTCGACGCGCCGGTCAGCGGCGGCATGGAGGGAGCGGAGACGCGCGACCTGTTGGTGATGGCGGGTGGCGAGCCGGCTATCTTCGAGCGCGCGCGTCCGCTGCTCGACGCGATCGCCAAGCGCGTAATCTACACCGGCGGCATCGGCACCGGGTCGATCGCCAAGATTATGCACAACAGCGCGAGCTTCACGCTCGATCTCGTCATGGCCGAGTGCTGGACCGCCGGCGTCAAGGCCGGGATCGATGCCGCGACGATCGTCAACGTCTTCAACGAAGCGGCACTCGGGCAGATGATGAGCCTGAAAGTGCGCCTGCCTGCCACCTGGCTGCGCGGCGACTTCGACCCGCGTTTCTCGCTGGGGCTGGCGCGAAAGGACCTGGGGCTGGCGCAGGAACTCGCGCGCGCCACGAACACGCCGATGCGTCTGGGCGCACTCTGTGAAGCAGAAATGATCGAAGCGATCGAGCGCGGCTGGGCCGATCGCGACGCCTCGATCTTTCTGACCTTGCAGGAGGAGCGCGCCAAGGTTCAGGTGCGCCTGCCACCCACCTAAGGGCTCCCGGGATCCTATATTCCACTGCAGTATGGGATCGACGATCTGGGTCATATACTTATCAAAGGCGCTGGATGAAAGCGCGTAACCAAAGTCGGTTAGGGGTGGAAATGAGACCTTCGAAAGGCCGCCCTGGCGCGGTTCGCCAGTCCCGTTCGCAGACGGGCGGGGCTCCAGGCTAAACGTCCGGAATCGGTGAGAAGCTCATGGAGGCGTGCCCTAGTCAACGGATGATTAGACGGGCCTCCCGAGTGAGTCCACGAACGAGGCCGATGCCCGACGACACGGCAGCCGATCCTCGGTAGATCATTGCGGATCTCCAGCGACAGCTTGACGAACGCATCGTCGCTGAAAGCGGGCTCTCAACCCCAACACGGCCATTCATTCCTGGATCGGCTATGTTTGGGACCCCGACGACCACACCGTCGAGTTCGTCTGCTACGACCCGGCGATCTTGAGCAGCTAATCGTCCGGTGGCCGCGGCACGTAGCCGAGCGCGATGCCGGCGCAGTCCGGCAAGAAACGAGGAGGACAGGATGCGCGCGCTGATTTTGGGAGCGGCATTGGCGGTGGCGGCGACGCCGGCGCTTGCGGAGTTCATAGTGTCCTCGACAAACGTCAAGAGCGGCAGCCCGATGGCCCTGGCGCAGGTGCTCGGCAGCTGCAATGGGCAGAACATATCGCCGGCGCTCAATTGGTCGGGCGAGCCCGCCGGCACACAGAGTTTCGCGCTGACGATGGTTGACACCGACGCCCAAAACGGCAGGGGCTGGTGGCATTGGAGCGTGTTCAACATTCCGGGCTCAGTCCATCGCTTGGCGGCCGGCGCCGGCAGCGAGGGCTCGAAGGATTTACCCGCGGGCGCAATCCAGGGGCGGACCGACTTCGGATTTTCGCACTACGACGGGCCGTGCCCACCGGTCGGCGACCACGCGCATCACTACGAGATCACCGTATACGCCCTCAAGGTCCCATCGCTGCCGCTCGACGAAACCGCCTCGGGCGCCCAGGTCGCGTCCAGCCTCGGCGCCAACACGCTGGCAACCGCGAAGATCGTCGGACGCTACGGCCGTTCGAAGTAACGCCAGCAGCGCTGCAGAGCACGTCCTCGGTGCAGCTGGCGCGGTGCACAGCATGACGAGCCCGTCGAAGCCGAGCGCGATGCCGCTATCAGCGGATTTCAGCGATCGGCGTATTCTGGGCAGCTGAATACCTTCGGCTCGAAAGGATACGCCGGGTGTTGATCGTCGATGGCCAGATTCATCTGTGGGAAAAGGGTGCGCCGTCCCCGCCACATCGTCAGCAGCCGTACTCCGCGGAGCAAGCAATCGCCGCCATGGATCCAGCCGGTGTGGACCGGGCGCTGATCCACCCAGTGCTATGGGACCCGGACTCGAACGAATTGGCCATCGAAGCGGTGCGGAAATACCCCAACCGCTTCGCCATCATGGGGTGGTTCTATCTCGACGACCCGAATGGTCGCGACCTCGTCGCGCGTTGGAAAGAGCGGCCGGGCATGCTCGGCCTGCGCTTCTATTTCAACGAGAGGCACAAGCGGGACTGGATGACCGACGGCAGCCTCGACTGGCTATGGCCCGCGGCCGAGCGGGCTGGCTTGCCGGTGGCGCTCGCCGCGGCGTTGTTTCTGCCGACTGTCGGTCAGATCGCCGAGCGTCACCCGGGGCTCAAACTGATCGTCGACCACATGGCCGTGCCGCCAGGCAGTAGCGGCCAGTCTGCCTATCGCTTCCAGCCCGAGCTGCTGGCCCTCGCCAAATACCCCAACGTCGCGGTGAAGGCGACCGGCCAGCCCGGCTACGCGGAGGACGTCTATCCGTTCCGCAGCTTCCATCAGCACCTGCACCGCTGCTTCGACGCGTTCGGCGCGGAGCGGATGTTCTGGGGCACCGACATCACACGGATGCCCTGTTCCTGGCGGCAATGCGTGAC
>DASQCY010000756.1:0-4128 GCA_035634495.1 Allostellaceae bacterium | reverse complement strand
GCCAAAAAGGCCCAGCTGGTGACGAGCGACCACGTGCTCGACGACCATGTTCGGCTGACCCCGACCGCCGGTCATACGCCCGACCACTTCGCGGTCTGCGCCGGGCGTGGCGGCGACCAGGCCGTATTCACCGGCGATCTGATCCATTCGCCGATCCAGGCGCGTTATCCGGACCTCGTCATGCGCGTCGACTACGATCAGAAGCAGGCCTCGGCCACCCGCCGCGCCTTCCTCGAACGCTATTGCGATACCCCGACCCTGTGCTGCACGATGCACTTCCCGTCGCCCTCGGTAGGCCGCATCAGGCGCTGGGGCGACGGTTTCCGCCTCGACCCGGTCAGCGACTAGCTCCGAATTCGGCCTCTCCGCTGCTCAGCGCTGGAGCGCGACAATCTGGCGATTGGCAAAGGTGAGGCGTTCGGACTGCAATCGGATGATGTAAACGAAAAGCGCCGAGAGGTTCTCGGGTCGCGTCTTCTTCAAATCTTCGAATTTGCCACGGCTGAGAACCCACACGACGGCATCGGGAGCGGCGAGCAGGCTTGCCGAACGCGGTGCGTCCAGGAAAAGCCGATCTCGCCAACCAGGGTGTGGGGTCCGAACACCCGCACGCGCAGCGATGATAGCCCCGGTCTTTCCAAGATGACCGTGACGGGCCCCCGTTCGACAAAGATCAGACTGTCGGTTGGGTCGCCCTGCCGGCAAAGGTAGGAGTCGGCGTCGCGCGGTGCCGGCGTCAAGTGAGCGCAAAGTTCTTCCGCGAACCCGCGCGAGCCAAGCGCTTCTTCGAGCCAAGCGGTCAGCGATCGCCGGCTGCCGCAGGACTCGGCACGCGCCGCCAGCAGCGTCTCCTCGGCTTCCTCGAGAGCCTTGTCGAGATGGTCGTGACGGCCGACGCCATCGTCCAACCCGGAGCTGGCGCTCATGACGTTTGCCGCCGCCGGCGACAAGGCGGCCATGACCTGTCGGGCGCCATTTTGGCGCAACACGTCGCGGATTTTCGCGAAGCACGCTCCGGCCGACGAATCGATGCCGGTGACCCCCGAGAAATCGAAGATCACCTCCCTCGGCTTGCTTCCTGTAACCAGCCGCGCCACGCGTTCCTGAACGGAGTAGGCAGATCCGAAGAACAGATATCCGGAAAGCTCCAGGACCTGGACCTGCGCGCCATGCTCCGCCAGCAACGCGCTCTCCGCCGTCGACCGGATGACCGAAGAGGCTCGCTCGTCGAGGCCGAACTGGTGGCGGATGACCCGGATCCGGCTGACATCTACTGCGAAGATCACGCAGCCGGCGAGGATGCCAAACAGAAGCGCCTCGAGAAACCCGCGCTCTGCTGCGATCAGGACGATGGCGAGGACAACGAGCCAGGCGCGGGACGGGAGGCTCCGGCGGCCGCGGATGCCCCAATCCCACATGAATTTGGCTCCGAGCTGGACCAGCAATCCCCCCAGGACGAAGCGAGGGACATAACCTACCACCTCTCCGCCGCGCCCATCAGCACAGCCAAGTGAGGGTTCCGCCGCGAACCCCGCAGCGACTAGGGGCACCGCGCCGCTAGTCGAAGGATGGCCAGCTCCGGCGCTGGTAGGCGCCGTCCCAGAACAGCCATTCGTACTGGCAGGCGCGGACGAACGCCACCAGCATCGCCGAGCGAGTTGCGGGAGTGGCGGCGGCGGCAGCTCGATCTCCGGTCGCAACGGCGGTCTCCACCGCTTTGCCGAAGAACTCGTCGGCATAGGTATCGATCCATGCCCGATAGGGGTTCTCGGGCGCCGCTTTTTGCGCTATGGCGCACCCGACATCCCAATAGATGCGGAAGCACGGCAGTAGGGCCGCGACAAGGACCTCCCAGGGTTCGTGGTAGGCTGCGGCAATCAGGTAGCTGGTATAGGCTAGGCAATCCGGCCACGCTTCGGCTTCGCCGATCCGGCCGGGATCGATGCCGAATTCCCGCAAATACCGCCCGTGCAGCGCCTGCTCGACCGCCACGGCGCGCAGCGCCGACTGGGCAAAGGACTGCATCGTGTTACTGTCGGGAGCCTTCGCTGCGGCGATCGCGAGGGCGCGCGAAAAACGGCCAAGATAAAGTGAATCCTGAATAATGTAGCTCTGGAAACGGTCGCGGGCCAACGAGCCGGCAGTGAGCTCGGTATTGAACGGCAGCTGGTGGATCGCTTCGCGCAGTCGCGCCGTGCGCTCCCAGGCTTCGTCGGAAAAGGGGATCATTCCGCGGCGTCCGCTCGTTTCGCGTGTTTGACGCTGTCGAGGAATTGCAGCCAATGTCCCGGCAGTCCGCTGGCCCGCGCTCCCTCGCGCAGCAGGGTCAGGTAGCGCAGCGACGGGTTGCCGTCCGTCTCGTTGCCGCGAGCGATATAGGCTACAGCAGAGAGGGCGCCACCGTCGCGGTCCTCGGCCTCGAACCATTGCGGCCGGTAGCCGCGCCCGGGTACTCCCTCGGTCGAATCGAGGCGGAGGAGATCTCGACGGGTGACCTTGTAGAGCACGCCCCAGACCTCGGCCTTCGCGTCCGGCCATAAATTAGCTGGTGCGGCCCGGCCCTTAGGCTGACCTTCGAGATTGAAGCGAAGGCGATAGCCGCGGAGGCGTCCGACGCGCTGGTCAACCGGTCTCATGCGACGTCGCTTGCGAAAGGCCCGGTCGTGCATATTGGCGCCATAGGCGAAGTACCAGATGTACTCATCGGGCCGCCCGGTCAGAGCCAAGCCATGCAGCCGGTAATAGCACCACGATAGGGCCCAGGACCGAGCGACGAACCGACGGAGCTTGCCGCGTAATATGATCATGCCTGCCGCCGGCTCGGATATGGCTTTGCCATGCTCATGTCAACCGTGGCTGTTCAGCGCCGGCGGGACGGATTACTTTCGCGGTTAGCACAGCGTGGGAAACAATCGTGATAGGCAGAGATACGGTCGAGACGCTCGCGATCATAGGCGCCGGTATCGGTGGAATTTACCTCGCCGCTGAGCTGGGGATCTCCGGTTACAAATTGCGGCTCCACGACATCGACGATGCGAGGCTTGCCGACATCAGAGCCTTTGGCGGCATCGATGTCGAGGGCGAGAGGGCCGGGTTCGCCGCCGTCGAGCGCGCAACAAGCGATCTGCGATCGGCCGTCGACGGTGCCGATCTCGTCATCGTGGTGACCGGCGGTAATGCGCAGGCGGCAGTGGCACGATCGCTGGCACCTCTGCTGTGCGACGGCCAAGTGATCCTGCTGATCCAGGGCAATACCGGAGGATCGCTGATCGTCCGCCGAGCGCTCGACGAGGCCGGCTGCCATGCCGACGTCGCGGTCGCCGAGATGGACAATTACCCCTATTCTTGCCGGCGGCTATCGCCGACCCGAATACGTCCGATCATCGCAAAGCGCTGGCTGCAGATAGCTGCGTTCCCGGGCAATCACGCTGCAGCGGTGCACCGGCGCTTGTCGCCGCTGTTCCCGCAGGCCGTGGCATCGCCGAATCCTCTCTACACCGGATTCACCAATGCCAATGCAATGCTGCATGTGGCAAATTGCGTCGCCAATGCCGCGCGGATCGAGAGCGGCGACAGCTACAAATTCTATGCGGAAGGTGTAACGCCGGCAGTCGCCCGCCTCTACCAGGCGATCAATCGCGAGCGAGTGACGGTCGCTGCGGCCCTGGGTGCGGCCGTGCCGACCTTGGAGGACTGGTTCGATCGCGTCTACGGCGTGCGCGAAGCGAGCCTCGTCGAAACCTGTCGGCGGCTCACTTACAATAGCGACGGGCCCTATCAGGCGACCGGCACGCCGAGTTCGCTCGAGCACAAATTCATTACGGAAGACGTGCCGACCGGCCTGATCCCTATGAGCGCGCTGGGGGCTGCGGCAGGGGTGCCGACGCCAGCGATCGACGCGCTCGTCGCGATCGTCCAACGCATGACCGGGAGAGACTTCGCGGTCGAGGGACGCACGCTCGCGCGCTTGGGCCTGAGCGGAATGAGTGCCACAGACATTCGCCGTGTGATGGACAAAGGTTTTGGCTAGGCAAATCTTACGCACGATCGTGACGCCGCCGGGCAGCCGGCCTATGTTAGATTTTTCCGAGGAGGAACTCCCATGCGCATACATAATCTCTACACCGA
>DASQCY010000755.1:0-1765 GCA_035634495.1 Allostellaceae bacterium | reverse complement strand
CGTCCTCGGCTCGGTCACGACGTTTTCCCGCGGGGCATGCCCGAGGGGCTTCTGGTGGTCGCAGTTCCGGTCTACGAGGTCGGCCTTTACGAGTTGTTGCGGGCCTATGGGGAAAACCGCCGCCGCACCGTGGAAGCTGTGCTGGCGATCGAGCCCTCCGCCTTCCATTCGGTGGATGAGGCCCTGAAGCGGCTGAGCTCCTTTCTCGGCCAAGTGCCGGACTGGCGCGAGCTGACGAGCTTTCTGCCCGAAGAGCTGCGTGGCGAGCTGTTCCTACGTTCGGCCCTCGCCGCGACATTCGCTGCGACACTCGAGCTCGCGCGCCGCGGGCGGATTGAGCTGCGACAAAATCGGACGTTCGGCCCGATCTATCTCCGCAGCCCCGCCTTGGCCGGCGATAGGACGCAGACGTGAGCGAGCGGGCGCAGCAGATGCGCCTAGTCGAGGCGCTACTGTTTGCCGCGACCGCGCCGCTCGACGAAGCCGTCTTGGCGCGGCATTTGAATGAAGCGGCCGACGTCGGGGTACTGTTGCACGAGCTCTCCGAAAACTATGCCGGACGCGGCGTGAACCTCGTTCGTCTCGCCGGCGGCTGGGCGTTTCGCACCGCACCTGATCTCGCCGCCAAATTGCGCATTGAGCGGCCGGTCGTCAGGAAATTGTCACGCGCGGCGGTCGAGACCCTCGCAGTAATCGCCTACCATCAGCCGGCCACCCGCGCCGAGATCGAAGAGATACGGGGGGTGGCTCTCGGGAAGGGTACGATCGACGCTCTGATGGAAGCGGGCTGGGTACGCCCCAGGGGCCGGCGCGCTAGCCCCGGCCGTCCGCTCCTCTGGGTGACGACGCCGGACTTTCTCGTGCACTTCGGCCTGGACAGTCTGAATGAGCTGCCTGGCGTCGACGAGCTGCGCGCCGCCGGCCTTCTCGATCTCGCCCCGGCGGGCGTCGGCGAGCGCGCGAAGGAGCCGGATGCAGTTTAGTCTGCGGCTGCTGCGCGATGGCGCGGTGACCGAAGTTGCCCATATGACTCGCATCTGACATCATCGGTCTGCTCGCGGCTGCTTTGCTCGCAGGGCACGTTGAGAAGCTGCTGGAATGCTGCTTGATTTTGGCTGGTCGGAATTGATGCTGATCGGGGTCGTCGCGCTCATCGTCATCGGGCCGAAGGACCTGCCGAAGGCGCTGCGCGTTGCCGGTTTCTGGGTGCGCAAGGCGCGCACCCTGTCGCGCGAGTTCCAGAGCAGCGTCGAGCAGATGGTCCGCGAGGCTGAACTCGATGAAATGCGCCAGGAACTCAAAAAGGCGACTGAAATTGACCTCGAAAAGGAGTTTCGACAGGCCGTCGATCCGACCGGGAGCCTGGCCGAAAGCCTCAAGCCACCGGAACTGCCGAATTTTTCAGAGCCGGCGGCGGTCGCGGTGGACAGCGGCCCGCCGAGCTCCACCGGAGCGAGCGACCTCGCAGCGGCCGACCCTGCGGCTCCCGTAATTGCGCCGCCAGACGCCGTCAGCCACGACATCGTGGCCCCTAAACCCTAGGTTCCCTGATGGACGACGACAGGGAGGCCGAGCTCGAGGAGGGCAGGATGCCGCTCCTCGATCACCTGATCGAGCTGCGCAACCGGCTCATGTGGGCGATCGGCGCGATCATGGTCGCGTTTGTGATCTGTTATCAGTTCAAGGAGCACATCTACGGCTTCCTGGTGCACCCGCTCGCTGTCATCTTCGAAGGGCAGACCGGTCGTCGTCTGATCTACACCGG
>DASQCY010000754.1:0-6649 GCA_035634495.1 Allostellaceae bacterium | reverse complement strand
GCCAGCCGCGCGAGCGCTTCGCGATAATCGGGGCTTCGTACCCATTTCTCCTGAGCCGCGAAGAACGTGTCGGCAAAGGCATAGTAGCGATCCGGGGGCGCGCAGCGCGCGATCATCGCGGCGCGCAACGCGGGTTCGTCGAGCGGAAAGTCACGCAACACCAATTTGGCTTTCCCGGTGTCGATCCAGTCCTTCTTGATCTCGGGAAGGACATCATTCGCAAAATGAGCGCAGTGCGGACAGGTCAGCGACGCATATTCGACGATCGTGATCGGGGCCTCGGGGTTGCCGAGGATGCGATCGTCCTTGGTGATCTGCAGCACCGTCTGCGCGTCCGCCAGCATCGGATGCGGAGCGGCCGCCTCTGGAGATCCCGGTGATACGAGGAGGAGACTCAAGATACCGAGCAGGGCGAACCAGATTTCCTGCATCTGACGGGTCCTTACTACAATATGTGGATGCTAGTGGGTTCGCAGCTCCTACGCAACGCCTCAAGACCGACCGCCGATGACGGCGTGGCCGAGCCTGCCGAGAGCTGCGCGGAGCTCCGGATCGGCAATCCCAGAGAGCCGCTCGCCGAGCGCCGCAACCTCACTGGCAGCGAGCGTGGGTATAACCGGATCCCTCGGCGGCGAATCGAACGGCAAAGACCCTTGCACCAACGCCAGGCGGGTGACCACGGAACGGCCGAAAAAAAGGTTGATGCGCTCGATCAGCAGCGGCGCACGATGTTGCAGCTCAAGCGCGGCAGTCGATGCCGCACGCAGCTTCAAGACACCGTCGCGACCGAGCCCGGACGGCCAAGCCAACGCGGCCCATTCAGCCCCGATGATCGCAGTCCACTCCGCCTTGAGACGGACGAGGATGGCGCCGCCGCGCTTGGCGACGATCGGCGCGGCTAGCTTCGACACGGCGACCCCCACTGCCCGGAAGCCCTGGCGGTGCTCGCTCTCGCGGGCCGGGGCACTTAGGCTGAGCGAATCGCTCGAGATGTCGCGCTCCGGCTTTGTCGTGCCCATGCTATCCATCCGAACCGACGTTTTATCCCCCCGGGGATCGCCCGATCCCGCCGCTCTGCTCGCCTGGTACGACCGCCACCGACGCAACCTGCCGTGGCGGGCGCCGCCCGGAATCCGCCCCGACCCTTATCGCGTGTGGCTCAGCGAGATCATGCTGCAGCAGACAACGGTGGCGACAGTCGAGTCCTATTTTGACCGATTCGTGGCACGCTGGCCCGATATTTCGGCGCTCGCCGCCGCCTCGCTCGACGAAGTCCTGCAGCTCTGGCAAGGGCTCGGCTATTACGCGCGCGCCCGTAATCTCCATGCCTGCGCCCGCACGGTAGTCGAGCGGCACGGCGGCGCTTTCCCTGAAGAAGCCGAGGCATTGCGTGCATTGCCCGGAATCGGCGACTACACCGCGGCGGCGATCGCGGCGATCGCGTTCGAACGGCGCGGTGCCGCGATCGACGGTAATGTCGAGCGCGTCGTCGCCCGCCTCTACGCGGTGTGCGAACCGTTGCCGGCGGCAAAGGCGCGCCTCAAAGCGCTCGCCGCTAAGATGATTCCGGAGCGGCGGGCCGGCGACTTCGCCCAGGCATTGATGGATCTCGGCGCGACGATCTGCACGCCGCGCCGGCCGCGCTGCGTCCTCTGTCCGTGGCGATCCTGCTGCGCTGCTGCGGCGTCCGACCGGGCGGAAGAACTGCCCGCGCGGGGCGAGAAGCCGAAGCGGCCGTTGCGCCATGGCGTCGCGTTCTGGCTCACTCGGGAGGATGGCGCGGTGCTGCTTCGCCGCCGCCCGGAGAAAGGTCTGCTTGGCGGCATGACCGAGATCCCCTCTACCCCGTGGCGCGCCACCCCATGGTCGTTTGCCGAAGCCCTCCGGGCCGCTCCTGCCGCGGTCGCGTGGTCGCCGCTGCCCGGCACTGTGCGCCACGGCTTCACTCATTTCCGGCTCGAGCTCGTAGTTGTGGCCGGCAATGGCGTCGCCGACGGAGTCTGGAGCCCGGTGGAACAGTTCGGCGATCATGCGCTGCCGACCTTGATGAAGAAGGTCGCCCGACACGCGATCTCGGCGCTCGCGGCCGGGGCCTACGGGGGCGCCGCTGCGAGCGCTGCGAAAAGCGGCAAGTCGCCCTCGGCCGCGAGCCGCACCGGAGCGAATGAAAGCCGGTGATGGCGGGTGATGCCAAGCCGGCGGATCGCCTCGCCGTGCTCTGGCGTCGCGTATCCGACATTGGTCTCCCAGCCGTAACCGGGGTAGCGGGGTGCCAGACTGCGCATGATCCGATCGCGCGTGACCTTGGCGACGACTGAGGCGGCGGCGATCGAGAAGCTGAGCGCGTCGCCTTTGACGACGGTTTGCACTGTGCAGGCAATCGGCGGAGCGATGGCGCCGTCGACAAGCGCGGTATCGGGGCGCACCCCGAGCACTGCCACGGCGCGCGCCATCGCCAATAGTGCCGCGCGCAGGATGTTGAGGCGGTCTATTTCGGCCGTGCTCGCCGCGCCGACCCCGATGCGGGCGGCGCCGCGATCGGCGCACCGCCGGAGCGCGTGGTAGCAACCCTCGCGTTGTTGTCTGGTGAGCACCTTCGAATCATCGAGCCCGTCGCGCAGCATTTTAGGGAGCCGGCGGAGCTCGAGGATCACGGCAGCGGCAACCACCGGCCCGGCCAGGGGCCCGCGCCCCGCCTCGTCGATGCCGCACACCAAGCCACTGCATCGCCGTTCGATCGTGAAATCAGGCATCTTCTTCCCACCCCGCGTGGCTTTTGCCACGACTCCACAAGCCGGGCAAGCGCGCGGCCGGTCAGCGGAGTAGCGTGCGGCTAAAAGATCGCTATGTTGATCGCGTGTCGATGCTCGAGTCTCCGACGGTTCGCTGTCGATGCCCACGCCGAGCGAGTGCTCTGTTGTTGGGCGCCGTCGCAGCCCTCTATCTTCTCGTCGCGTCGCCCGCCGGTGCGTTCGGTCTCTTCGCTACGCACGAGGTTACGGTCCAATTCGCGACCCCGGACGGCAAACCAATGGTGAACGCCGAAGTGCGCGCGTTTACCCCCGGCGACCCGAACGGCCTCGCGGTGACCGGCCGTACCGACGCCGAGGGCAAATTTGTCTTCACCGCCGACCGCGACGGCTTCTGGAGCGCCGAAGCCCGTAGCCCCGATTACGTCGCCCGGGTCATGATCCGGGTCGGGGGCGAGCAGCAATCGCCGAACTGGCTCTCCCCGGTTCTCGTGGTCGGCTTCCTTGTCGTCATGCTGGCCCTCGCGATCTGGTATCATCTGCTGCGCGCGCGAACGCACCGACCGAGACCGTAAGACCCTGTCCCGGTAGTCCCGTTCGACATCCCTGAGGATCGGCCGTGGGGCGATCGCCCTTCGACAGGAACTTTTCGATTGCGACGGCGGTCGTCATCGCAGTCATCGTCTACGGTTCTCTGTACCCCTTTGCGTTTCGTCAGCCGAACTTTGCCCTCGGCCCGGCGGCACGTGCGCTTTTCGAGAGCTGGAACGAGACACCAAGCCGAGGCGACTTCATAGCGAACGTGGCTCTCTACATGCCTTTGGGCTTTTTCGCGATCCTTGCAATCGGCAGGGGTATCGGCACGGCCAAGCGGATCGCGCTAGTCACCCTAACCGGGGCGCTTCTCAGCACGTGCATGGAACTGACGCAGTATTATGATGGTGGCCGCCAGACCGCGGCGACCGATCTCTATGCAAACGTCGTCGGGACAGCGCTGGGTGCGATTGGCGGTAGCCTGACAGGTAGGGATTTCCGATGGCCACTGCTTCGGGAGATCGAAGCTAACCGCGTTCCGGCCTTGCTTCTCATCGCGTGGGCCGGCTACCGCCTCTTCCCTTACGTCCCGACGACCGACCTACACAAATACTGGGACACCCTGAAGCCGGTCATCCTGCACCCGAGTCTGACGGGTTACGATCTCTTCCGCTATACCGCGATATGGCTAACGATCGGGGCACTGATCGAGGCGATTTCCGGGCCAAAACGCGTATGGCTGCTGTTTCCGCTTTTCGTTGGGGTCGTGCTCGTCGCCAAGGTGATGATGGTCGACACAACGCTGACGACGGCCGAGATCGCCGGAGCAGGGTTGGCCTTTTGCGTCTTGGGCGTTCTCGCATTCCATGCGCGTCTCCGTGTTGCCCTGATTGCTCTGCTCTTTTTCGGCTATGTCATCGCCGAACGGCTCGAGCCGTTTCATTTTGGGGGCACAGCCGGTGCTTTTAGCTGGGTGCCGTTTCTGAGCTTCATGTCCAGCTCTCCCGAGATCGGTGTTTTATCATTTTTTCAAAAATTCTTCCTCTTCGGCAGCTCGATTTGGCTAATCGCTCAAGCTGGGCTTCGGCTCGGATCATCTATGGTGGTCGTCGCGGCTATTCTGTTCATCACCAGCTACGCAGAGGCCTATTTGCCGAATCGATCGGCGGAGATCACCGATACAGTCATGGCTTTAATCATCGGTGCGATCTTTGCACTGATAGATACAAAAACGAGACGCAATGACGCGGACAAAGAGCCGCAGCGAGGCCCCCGCCTCACTGTTTCCGGGCGCGAGCCGGTAGCGGACGGGTCGGTTGCCAATTCGAGGACGATTGGACCGAGCCGCGTCAATGACGGTGAGCGTGATCTCGCTCCACGAGCGAGTAACGACGCCGCATTCCGAGAAAGTAATCAAAGTCGTCGGAAGACACTTACCGGGCTCGCTGCCGCTACGATCTGTTTCGCATTGGCAGCGGCAATCGCCGTGAATTACCCGTTGGTGCCATGGGTCTTAGGCATCGCCCTCCCGCTCTATGGATTGGCGTTGTGGCGTTGGCCCTCCCTTTGGCTAGCAGTCATTCCCGCGATGTTGCCGGCGGTCGACCTTACGCCTTGGACAGGCTGGACACTGGTCGGCGAGCCGGATCTATTCGTCCTCGTCACGATCGGAATCTTGGCATTGCGGGCGCCGCCACGCTACACCGATTTCCGGCTCGACAGTTTCCCCGCTGTGGTGCTCGAGCTCAGCCTGATCAGCTATTTACTGAGCGTAGCCCTGGGGCTCGCATTGCCCGGACCGGAGGGCGGATCGGATAATGAATATCTGCGCCCGGACAACGCGCTGCGCCTAGCCAAGGGGTTTTTCATTGCGCTGGCTCTGCTGCCTTTTCTACGCGCGAGAATGCGTACGCACCGCGACGCGATGGTTTGGTTGGGCGCCGGGATGGCAGCGGGACTGGCCCTCGTCGCCGCGGCGGTCGTGGCCGAGCGCACCGTCTTCACCGGTCTCTTCGACTTCACGACCGATTACCGTGTCGTCGGAAGCTTCTCCAGCATGAATGTTGGCGGTGGCCATTTCGGTGCTTACATCGCAATGACTCTTCCCTTTCTGCTCGTCTGCCTGCTTCAGCCACGTCCGCTCACCCTTCTTGCGATGTTCAGCATCGCGGTCGGCGCCGGCTATGCCCTCGTCATGAGCTATGCACGCGCTGCCTACGCCGCGGCATTGCTCTCGACTGTCACCGCCGGCCTGGGCTGGGCGTGGGCTGCACGCCATCGAAACACGGCAACCGCCCCTGCTCTCGCCCTGTCGGCGCTCCTTCTGCTGACGATCGGCGGCATCGAGGTTGCTGCTGTCTTCATGGCCGAGCGGCTGCGAGCGGTGGTTCCCGACCTTGCCGATCGAGAGGGGGACCGGAGCGGTGGTCTCGCTCTGGCGACGGCAGCGCGGCCACCGCCCTTTTCGGCATGGGGCTCGGGACCTATCCGCGCATCGTTCTCTCCCGTAAGCCCGACGAACGCTTTCCAACCAATTTTGTCGTCTCGCAGGACGGGGGTTACCGCTTTCTGTCGCTGCGCGCCGGTTTGCCCACCTACTTCAAGCAAAAGGTTCCTGTGCAGCCCGACCAGCAATATCGGCTCTTTGCCGCGTTGCGATCACCCGACGGGAAGGGCGTGCTGTCGGTCATCCTCTGCGAGAAGATGCTCCTATATTCAGCAAACTGCCGCGAGACGACATTTCGCCCCCGCATCCCTGGGACCTGGGAGGATTTCGGTGCGGCGATCTCGACCGCAGGCCTGGACGAGGACGCGACACTGGGATGGTTCAAACGGCCGGTCGAATTGGCTTTGTCCGATCCTGTCCCCGGCAGCACGATCGAGATCGGTCACATCCGCATGCTCGATCCGCAAGGCCATGACATCCTCACCAACGGAAATTTCGCGCGAGGCACCGAGCGCTGGTATTTCACGGACGACCTGCATCTAATCTGGCGCATCGAGAACCAATATCTAATGAGCCTGTTTGAGAGCGGCGCGTTGGGTCTGGCCTCCTTCATCCTGCTAGTCGGAACGGCGCTTGCAGGTGCGGTTCGCGCTATGGGGCGGGGAAACCAGATGGCGGCGGCGGTCGCGGCCTCCCTGGTGGCCTTCCTGTGCTCCGGCGTCTTCGATTATCTCCTCGGAGTGCCGCGCCTCGCAGCGCTCTTCTACATGATTGTGTACTGTGGGTTGACGATGATGCAGCCGCCGCTGCGCGCGCCAGCGGTGTCTGCGATCAGCCGGGATCGATCAGCGCCCCGATCAGATCGGCCGGCCAGATCAGGCTGACCGGGGCGCTCGCCAGCGCCTCGAACGACGGATTG
>DASQCY010000753.1:0-1930 GCA_035634495.1 Allostellaceae bacterium | reverse complement strand
TCGTAGTCGACGGTGGTCGCGCCGCCGGTCGGCGACATTCCCTGCGGCGGCATATAGACGTCGATGCGCTCGGTCTTGGGATCGAGGCGGCCCAACCCGCCGCGGCCGTTGTTGACGTTGAACCAGATGATGCCGTTTGGGGCCCGGGTCATGCCGTGGGTCTGCGCGGCGAGACCGTTCACCGCCGGTACCTTGAACAGCTTGACCGCGCCGGTCTTGCTGTCGATCTTGCCGATGGTGGTGCGTCGGTTCGGGATGTTGCAGGTAAACCAGAGCTGGCCGTCGAGATCGAGCCAGGCGTCGTGCACGCCCCATCCCGGGATGAGGACGGAGGGCGTCCCCAGCGACCAATCGCTGCCGTCGTTCTGCACGAAGTTGCTCGGCAGGCCCGCGTCCGGGTCGAGCGGCACGTCGTACTCCTTGAACATGACGCGCGCCGCCTCCCCGGAGGGACGCGGATTGGGGGTAAACTTCATGGCGCTTTCGCCAGGTCCGCGCGCGCGAGCGAGATAGGCCGCCAGTTCCTTCTGATGGTAGTCGAGAATGCCGGAAGGCTTGCGCTCGTTACCCATGAACGTGCCGTAGACGTTGGCATTCTTCATCAGCTCGATGATCGCGCTCCAGCCGGCCTCGTCGAACCGGTGCTGAAGCGCGTAGCTCGCGGTGTGGCAGCCGGTGCAAATATTGCGCACGAGCCGTTTCATGCGCTTGTCCTGCTCGCTCTCCTCGGGCAGCGCCGACAGCATGACGTTGCCCGGCAATTGCCGAACGAAGTCCTTCGTCGGAGTGAGAACGAAACCCTGCTTGCGTGGCGCGGCCAGATCGACGTCCGCTTTGGCGGTCTGAAAGCTTATTGCCTGCGCCCAGACCCGGTACTTTCCGGCCGGCAACGGTGGAAAATAGTAGTCGCCGCTCGCATCGGTGAAGACGGTGGTGGTCACGGTTCCACCCACCGGCTTGGCGGACACGGTGACGCCGCCGAGCTTTTCGCCGGCCGCCGATGTGATCGCCCCGCTGAGGATGGCATCGGCGGCGTTTGCGCCGGCAAGGCTCATCGCCGCTCCCACGAAGGCGATCAGCGTGGCGAGCAAGACATTGCGTGGGCTGGTCATGACTTTGTCTCCGGTCGGCCGCATCCGCTCAGCGCGCCGGGCTTGCCGGAGCGGGCGGAGTGGGTATCGTTTTCAGGTACGCAACGATCGCTTCGATCTGTGCGGGCTCGAAATGGTATTTGAAGCCCGGCATGCGGGGCGTGCCGTTGCTGATCACCTCCCGCATCAGCGCTTCCTGTCCGCCCCCTGAATTCTGCGACAGTTCGGGACCGTAGAGCGGGCTCGTCATCTGCGGTTTGGTGTGGCAGACGCGGCACGACTGATTGAACAGCCGCATGCCCAGAAGCTGTTGGTCGTTGAGGGGGCCCCCGCCTGACTGCTGCGCCCACGCGCCTTGGGCCGGCAGCGCGAGTGCGATCATGCAGGCGCCCAGTCGGACTGCCACCCCTCTCATCCAGCGTCCTCCCGAACATCGGCGACTTTTTTGGTGAGCCTACGACCGCGCGGGCGGCAATGGAAGCGCGCTCTACGTCGATGCTGATCTGCGCTTACCGCCGGGCTTGACACCCCGACCACGGCTTCGGCAACGAATATCGGCTCGGCAATCTCGCTGAAGGTCCTTGGTTCTTTTTCATGACGATCCGGATCGGCACCTCCGAGCGCGACGGCACCTTCTACAGCCAGGGCCGCGCGCTCAAGACGCTGTTCGAACGCCGGCCGGCTTTGGCACTGGTCGAGGTCATGGAATGCAAAGCTGCCAGCACGGAAAACGCCAATCGCTTGCACGCGGGTGAGATCGAGTTCGGCTTCATGGCGTCGAACTGGATCGGCCGCGCCAAGAACGGCGAGATGCCGTTCGAGCGGCCGATCGATCTCGC
>DASQCY010000752.1:0-2108 GCA_035634495.1 Allostellaceae bacterium | reverse complement strand
CATGGCAAACATCAGGGCCCTCTGCGGCCCCTGCCAGATCGCGCGATTTTGGTACTGCCGGTACATGACGGCGGCCTAGGATCGCGTTCGCGCGTTTTTCCAAAGCCGCCCCACTGAGGCGGCTTTCGCGTTTCATGCCCCCCGTGATCCGAATGTCGCCGATGGTGGAGCGGCCTCCAACCACGGGATGTTGTGATATGATAGAAAATTGGTCCCCCGACAGCTGGCGCGGCCTGCCGATCCGTCAGGTCCCGGGTTATCCCGACGAGGCCGCACTCGCTCGCGTCGAGGAGACGTTGCATCGCTTTCCGCCGCTTGTCTTCGCGGGCGAGGCTCGGCGGCTCAAGAACCGCCTCGCTGCGGTGGCGGCGGGCAAGGCCTTTCTGCTGCAGGGCGGCGACTGTGCCGAGAGTTTTGCCGAGTTTCACCCGAACAACATCCGCGATATGTTCAAGGTATTGCTGCAGATGGCGGTGGTGCTGACCTATGGTGCGGGCTGTCCGGTCGTCAAGCTCGGCCGGCTCGCCGGCCAGTTCGCCAAGCCGCGCTCATCCGAGACCGAGACGCAGAACGGTCAGACTTTGCCCTCCTATCGCGGCGACATCATCAACGGCCTCGAGTTCGACACCGCGGCGCGCGAGCCCGATCCGCAACGCATGGTCCAGGCTTACAGCCAATCCGCCGCGACCTTGAACCTATTGCGCGCCTTTGCCCAGGGCGGATATGCCGATCTCCACCGTGTCCATTCCTGGAACCAGGATTTCGTCGCCGACTCGCCGCAGGGCGAACGCTACCGTGCGCTTGCCGACCGGCTGACGGAGACGTTGGATTTTATGGCAGCCTGCGGGCTCGACTCGGATACGACACCGCAGATCCGCGAGACCGAGTTCTATACCTCGCACGAGGCGCTGTTCCTCTCTTACGAAGAGGCGTTGACAAGGATCGACTCGACGACCGGAGACTGGTACGACTGCTCGGCGCATCTGGTCTGGCTCGGCGACCGCACCCGGCAGGTCGAAGGCGCCCACGCCGAATTTCTGCGCGGCATCAAGAATCCGATCGGCATGAAATGCGGGCCGACGCTCGAACCCGACGATCTCTTACGCCTGATCGACCGACTGAACCCTGAGAATGAGCCGGGTAGGCTCACCCTGATCACCCGCATGGGCGCCGACAAGGTCGAGGGACGGCTGCCATGCCTTATCCGCGCCGTGCGCCGCGAAGGGCGCCAAGTCGTGTGGTGCTGCGACCCGATGCACGGCAACACGATCACCTCCTCGAACGGCTACAAAACCCGAGTTTTCGGCCGCATCCTCGATGAGCTGCACGGCGCTTTTGCGATCCATGACGCCGAGGGGAGCTATGCCGGCGGCGTGCATTTCGAATTGACCGGGCAAAACGTCACCGAATGCATCGGCGGCGCTCAGGGGGTCAGCGAGGCCTCGCTGGCCGAGCGCTACCTGACGCATTGCGACCCGCGGCTCAATGCGAGCCAGGCGCTCGAGCTCGCCTTCGAGATCGCCGAGGCGCTAAAGCTGCGACGCCAGCGCAATGGGGGCAATGGCATGAGCCGTCTCGCCGCGGTCTCTTGAGGCAAACCGGTGGCGGACGGGTCGCTCGGGTCGCAAACCGACAGCTATTTTCTGAAAACCAAGGCGATCGTCGGCCGTTTTGGCGACCGGCCGGCGACCTACGCGGTGTTCATGCGCCGGCCGGTGATCTGCACACCGCGTCTCGCTGTCGATTTTCTCGAGATCCAAGCCGTTGCGCGCGGTACCCGTTTCGCGATCGAGCTGAACCATGCCGAGGGCGCCTGGGTCGGCGCCGGTGAGCCGATCCTCCACGTCACAGGTCCGCTCTTTCATCTCGTCGACCTTGAGACCGTGCTGTTGCAGAGGCTCGGACCCCCGTGCGTCGCGGCGTACAACGCCTATGCGATGTGCGCTGAGCTCCCCAAGGTCGCCTTCTTGGCGATGGATGCGCGGCACTGCGCCGGCGCCGAGATGGCGGAGATGATGGCGTACGCCGCCTCGGTCGGCTCGGCGCATGCACAGCGCGAGGCGGGTGCCGTCGGCTTTGTCGGCTGCGCCGCCGACGCCACCGCTGCC
>DASQCY010000751.1:0-5427 GCA_035634495.1 Allostellaceae bacterium | reverse complement strand
ATCGGCGCCTATATCCGTGCCTCGGCAATTACCGTTCATCATCCGCTCGGCACCTGCAAGATGGGATGGGCGGCCGACCCGATGGCGGTCGTCGACCCCGAGCTCAGAGTGCTGGGTACAGACGCGCTGCGTGTCGTCGATGCTTCGGTGATGCCGGACCTCGTCGGCGGCAACATCAATGCTCCGGTCATTATGATCGCGGAGAAGGCGGCCGACCTGATCCGCGGCCGAACCCCGCTGGCGCCGGTCAACGTCTAGATGCTAGACCGGCTGCTCCAACGGCTCGTCATCGGCCTCGCCGTCGAGGACAAGGTTTAGACGCTCGTCGTCGAGCTCACCCATCCATCGCGCAATTACCACTGTTGCGAAGATGTTGCTGAACAGGTTGGTGACAGCGCGGATTTCGGACATGAATCGCTCGACCCCGAGGAGCAGCGCCAAGCCGCCGACCGGCAGAATTCCCAGTGCGGGTAATGTAGCGGCGAGAGCGACAAAGCCGGCGCCGGCGACTCCCGCGGCACCCTTGGAGGTGAAAAGCATGACGAAAAGCATCGTCAGCTGCTGGCCGGTCGTCAGGTGAATATCGGTCGCCTGCGCGATGAACAGCACCGCCATAGTCATGTAGATAGCCGTGCCGTCGGTGTTGAACGAGAAGCCGGTCGGCAGCACCAGACCGACGGTCTCCTGCGAGCACCCCATCCGCTCGAGCTTGACAATCGAGCGTGGGATCATCGCCTCCCCCGAGGTCGCGCTGAAGGCGATCAGCAGCTCGTCCTTGAAGTAGCGAATGATTTTCCACACGCTCAGGTCAAAGATTCGGGCGATCAGCCCCAACACGATCAGCACGAACAAGATCGATGTCAGATAGACACTCGCCAGCAATTGCCCGAGGCTGGCGAGCATGCCGAAGCCGAACTTGCCGATCGTGAATGCCATAGCGCCGAAGGCTGCGAGCGGCGCCACATACATGATGATGCGCACGACCCCGAACAGCGCATGAGTGAAGTCGTCGATCAAAGCGACGAGCCGCTGGCCGCGTTCCCCGATGTGGCAGAGCGCGAAGCCGAACAGGACCGCCATCACCAGCACCGGCAGGATGTCGCCCTGGGCGACGGCCCCGACCAGGTTGGTGGGGATCATCTTGACCAAGAAATCGACAATCGTCAGTGACTTGGCGCTGGTGACGTAGCCGGCGATCGCCTTTTCATCCAAATGCGCCGGATCGATGTGGAGGCCGGCACCCGGTTGGACCACATTTCCGACGACGAGCCCAATCAGCAGCGCCGATGTCGAGACGATCTCGAAATAAATAATTGCTCGAAGCCCGACGACACCGACGCGGCGCATGTCGCCCATCTTGGCAATGCCGACGGCGACCGTCGCAAAGATGATCAGCGGCACGACGGCGCGGATCAGCGAAATAAAGCCGTCGCTGACCGGCTTCATCTCGACTGCCAGGCTCGGATAGAAATGCCCGAGCAGAATGCCCACCCCGATCGCGATCAGCACCTGGACATAGAGCTTCTTCAAAGGTGAGCGGCGGATTGCCGCGCGGTGCGTTCGATCGGCGGCTCCTAAGTTCACCATTCAATACGCCCCCACTCAATGTTCTGGAGCCGCGTCGATCAGCGTGCCGCGACATCTCAAAGTCGACCGCACTCGTACCACAGGTCACTGGTCGAGCCAAACATCGGTCAGATCCTGTCCAATGAAGTGGCTTGGCGTGATGCTCCAGCCTTTGAGCTTCGCCGAGGTTGCGACAATGCGATTCCACCACAAGAGGGGGACCGTGTAAGCTTCGGACAGAGCATGTTGCTCGAAATCACGGACGATTTTTGCGCGTTGTCCGGGGTCGCTGGTCACCGCTTGGCCGATAAAGAGGGCATCGAGGAAACGGTCGGTCGAATACGAGTAGTTGACCGGCGACAGATCGTGCGACACGTATTTTGTCAGCTGTATCGTCGGGTCGTCATAGAAGTCGCCGGAGAAATCGAGCGCCACATCGAATTGGCGTGCATCGATTTCCTTTTGCCAATCCCAGATGTTCCGGCGGTCCTGCGTCGTCGTGACACCGATTTGGCGCCAGCTCTCGGCCAGAAGATCGGCACCCGCATAGTGCGGCATCGGGATGTCGCGGACGGTAATCGTCACCTTGAGGTCGCGCACCCCGGCCTCGTCGAGCAGCCGCCTTGCCTCGTCGCGCGACGCAGTGGTATCGCGCGAAAAGCCGGGAATCGTAACCAGCTCCGCTTCCGGTGTCGCCATGCTCGAACCCGGCCGCATCACGCCGCCGACATATTTTAGGAAAGTCGAGCCCTGCAGCTTCGCCGCAGCACCCCAGCGGTCGATGGCGAGCGAAAGCGCGCGCCGCACCCGCGCATCGTCGAAGGGCGGGCGCTTGGTGTTGAAAACGACCAGGAGATTTGAGAGCCACGGGCTTTCACTGATCTCCATGCGGTCGCCGAGCGCCTCGACGAGGTCGTCGCGTTGCGGGGGCGTCACACCCCGGAACTCGGCGGCGATGCGGCCGCTTTTGTACGCCGTCATCACCGCATTTGCAGGGATGAAATCTGCCTGGTAGCCGTCGAGATAGGGCTTGCCGGGCAGAAAATATCTGTCCCAACGCCGACCCCGCCAATACTTTCCCTTTTCGTACTCGACAAAGGCGAATGCTCCGGTGCCGAGCACGTGAGCTTTGGGAAATTCGGGGTCCTGGGCGAGCTTGGCGGCGTTGTAGATGCAGTTCCATGGAGAGGCGAAATTTGCCAGCATCGCCGCCTCAGGCCACTGCAGATGGAAAACGACGGTGAGCGGGTCGGGCGTATCGATGCTCGAGATGGCGGCGTAATCGACCTTGCGCGCCGAGACGACACCTGGCGGCGGGTGCGCGATGCGCTCGTAGCTCGCCTTGACGTCGCCAGACGTCAGTCGCGAGCCGTCGTGAAACAGGACATTGGGCCGAAGTTTGAAGCTATAGGTGAGCCGATCGGCCGCAACGCTCCACGACTCCGCCAAGTCGCCGATGATCCGCGGATAATTAGCGGCATCGAATTTGAGCAAGGTCGAGTAATGCGGCGCGATGGGGTGCAGGAAAGCAAAGGATATGTTGCCGTGACAATCGTAATTGCCGGGCTCGACGGTGACCGCGAACTCGAGCGTTCCGCCACGTTTGGCGCTGGTCTCGGCGACGGCCGGCCGGCCGATGGCGAGAGCGGCAGCGACGGCGGCAAATGTGACCAAGCGCCGCTTGGTCGGCATCGCAGCCAAGCGATATATTTTCTCGACGAGTGGCTGGTTCATCTGCGCAGAGCCCTTCCAAGGTGTCGAAGGGGATCACTCTGCTCGCTGCGACGGCCTATCGGATTTGGTTTTTCTGCCAGAGTTCGAACTGCCCGAAGAGCTGGTCTTTCTCCTGCTGGGTCATCGGCTGCCCCCCGGCGGCCTGCTGACGCTCGTCTATAAACCGCGAGAAGATCGTCTTGAGATCCTGGAGATTGGGCGGGGCGGCTGCCTGCACGTTGCGCTGCAGCCACTCCTCGGCGGGCGGAAATCGGCGCCATCCGGGAAGCTCGGCCATGATATTGACCTCGCGCCATTTTGGATGGTGGCCGGGCTCGAGCAGTGTCTGGAACCCAGTAAAAAACGCCTCGACAAAGTTCACAAGATTGCGGTAGCGGTCGGAGCCGTACAGGAGATTAGCGGCCGCGAGCACGGCGCCCACCGCCACCGTGTCGACGGGTTGGTCGCCAGGCACCAGACCCGGATAATCCTGAGCTGTGAGGCGGGTCGGCACGTAGGCGGCGGTCACTTCCGGTCTGAGCGGGATGGCGAGAAAGTGGAGGCCGTCCTCACCGGCGATGCTGCGGAAGAGCGGCGCTGGTTTCCCGGCAACGAAGGCAAGGGCCGCGATGTCGCCCTTGCGGAGCTTCTCGAGCGCAACCTCGTGATCGTCGTAGGTGGGCGTCACCGGGATGTTCAGGAGAGCAAACAGCCGGCCTGCGGTGATCGTGGTGCCGGCGCCGCGCAAATCGACGTTCACCGGCCGGTTTGCCAACTCTGCAACGCTTTTAATATCGCGCCGGGCAAGAAGATGGAACTCCTCGTTATAGAGCTTGGCGATATAAGTGATCCAGCCTTCGAGGCCGGGGAAATAATCCTGCCGGCGCGCATAATCGAGAACATCGGCCTGCAGGATGGCCATGTCGATCCCACGCAATAGCTTGAGATCGGTAATGTTCTGCAGCGACCCTTTGCCGATGACCGGCAAAACCCGACGCGTCGCTCCATCATCGATGAGATTGGCGAGATCCTCAGCGATACGCACCGAGATGCCGGCAGCGCGCCCAGTTTGGAGTTCAACGACACCCCTGTTGACGACGGCGACATCCAACGGCGCGGCGGCGCTCACCGGAGTCGCAAGGCCGATCAGCGTCGCGAAGATTGCGGCCGCGATGGTCGGACGCTTCATTGTCTTCCCTGTGGCTATTTCGTATTTGGGCTCTCGACCTGACGATCGGTCTTGGGCGCGCCGAGGTCAAGGGCATGCCGGTACCAGGATTGCGCTTTAGTTGGTTCGCCGACCGTGCGCACGCCGGCTCGGCCGAGAAAGGCAGGATCGAAGGTTGCTCCCATCCGTATCGCCGCCTGCCAGTCGCCGGCATCGGCGGCCCGCTCGTAAAATAGCCGTGCGGAAGCGACGTCACCGGCCTGAAGGAAGGAGTCGCCGCGGGCCAGGAGCTCCGTGATTTGCCCTGCGGGGAGGCGCGGGGCCCTCTCAGGCGCCGGCGCGGGGGCTGATGAGTCCGGTATCGGCTCGGCCGTCAGTGCGGCTGGCGGGGAAACCTCTGCCGAAGCCCCGCGGGCCTCAGACCCCGGCGTCCCTTTGCCGAAGGATTGATCCTTCTCGTCACTTGCGAGCACATCCCCGGCGGGGGAGGGGGGCGCCGTTGGCGCTGCAACAGGAACGACGGGCAACGCTGCGGTCGCGGCCGAGCGCGGGATCTGCGGTTCGATCGGGACCGACGCAATGTCGCCGTAGGTCGACGATGCATTACTCAAAGTAGGCGGTAGACGAAGTTTGGTGCCCGAAGCATGATCCCCAATACTGACATTCGCATTCATAGCCTCCGTAGACTGCACGAGCAAGAAAAAACCAATACCGAAGAATATTCCGACGGTTGCGATGGCGACGATCGCGACGGAGAGGAGGTAGAGGAGGATACCGAACGGAACAGCCCTGGCGGCGCGGCGCGGCGTCGACGTTCGAGCCACCAGGGCAGGCAGCAGCCGCTTGTTCCCAATATCGGAGAGCGTGCCCGACGATGCGTCGAGTGTATTGGGAAGATGCACTGGATCCGAGGACCTAGGCGATGCGAGATCGGGCTGCACGCCGCCTTTCGGCGCTAGCTCATCGATCAACGGGCTTGC
>DASQCY010000750.1:0-3765 GCA_035634495.1 Allostellaceae bacterium | reverse complement strand
CGCGTCGTTCATCACGGGTCAACATGGATTGCGCACCGGCCTTACCAAAGTCGGGCTGCCTGCCGCCACCGTCGGTCTGAGTAAGCTCGACCCAACCATCGCCGAACTGCTCAAGCCGCTGGGCTATGCCACCGCGCAGTTTGGCAAGAACCACCTTGGCGACCGCAATGAATATCTGCCCACGGTGCACGGCTTCGACGAGTTCTACGGCAATCTCTACCATTTGAATGCAGAGGAAGAGCCCGAACTCGCGGATTACCCTAAGGCGCCGGATTTTCCGCACTTTCACGAGCGGTTTGGCCCACGCGGGGTCTTGGACAGCAAGGCCACCGACAGGGACGACGCGACGGTCGACCCTCGCTTTGGCAGGGTGGGCAAGCAGACGATCCGGGACACCGGACCGCTGACCAAGAAGCGCATGGAAACGATCGACGACGACATTGCTGCCCGCGCCGAAGAGTACATCAAGCGCCAGGCCCAAGCAGGCCAACCCTTCTTCCTCTGGGTGAACTTCACGCATATGCATTTGCGCACGCATGTGAAGCCGGAGAGCCGGGGTCAGTCGGGGCGCTGGCAGAGCGAATACCACGACACGATGATCGACCACGACAAGAACGTCGGCCAAGTGCTGAAGGCGCTCGACGATGCCGGCATCACCGACAACACCTTTGTCATGTACGGAACCGATAACGGTCCGCATATGAACTCATGGCCCGATGGCGGTATGACGCCGTTCCGCAACGAGAAAAACTCCAACTGGGAGGGCGCCTATCGGGTGCCGTGCATGGTCCGCTGGCCGGGTAAGATCAAGCCCGGCAGCGTGTCGAACGAAATCGTCGCGCATCACGACTGGCTGCCGACATTTCTGGCCATGGCCGGCGACGCGGATGTCACCGACAAATTGTTGAAGGGTTACACGATCGGTGACACGACCTATAAGGTCCATCTCGACGGTCATAACCTCGTGCCGTATTTGACCGGTGAAGCGCAGAAGAGCCCGCGGGTCTCGTTCATCTACTGCAACGACGACCAGCAAGTCGTCGCACTACGCTACGACAATTGGAAGATCGTGTTCGAAGAACAGCGGATACCCGGGACACTGCGGATCTGGGCCGAGCCGTTCACCGCTCTTCGCGTGCCGAAGATTTTCAATCTCCGCACCGACCCGTTCGAACGCGCCGACATCACCTCCAATACGTACTACGATTGGCTGATCGAGCACGTGTACCTGCTGGTGCCGGCGCAGGCCTATATCGGCGATTTCCTGCAGACCTTCAGGGAATACCCGCAGCGCCAGAAGGCGGCGAGCTTCAACCTCGATGACGTGTTGCGGCGGCTTCAGGAAAATAAACACTCGTAACCCGGCGCATCACCCCTCTCCCCGCTTGGCGGGGAGAGGGCCGGGTTGAGGGGCGGAGCGCGGCCGATGGAAGAATGGCTGCATCTCGTCACGAGAGACACCGTCGTCATCATCGATGCGATGGCGTTGGTCGTTGTCGCCATCGGCACCGCCGAGGCGTTTTTTACCGGACTGTGGGTGGCATTTCCCGCGTCAGCGTCGCACCGGCGGTTCCGCGAGATCCTGGTGCGCTACGGACGCTGGCTCGTCGCGGGCCTCACGTTCCAGCTCGCTGCCGACATCATTGCGACGTCGATTGCGCCAAGTTGGCAGGAGGTCGGGCAGCTCGGCGCCATCGCTGTGATCCGAACCTTTCTGAACTTTTTCCTCGAGCGCGACCTAGCCGAGCTCGGCGACCAGGCTGACCCCCGTGTCCCCACCCTAAGAGCGCGGCCCGATTGAAAATCAGCCGAATCAATAAGGTACGTCGTTCCCGCGCAAGCGGGGACTCAGGGTCTGGGGGCTCCATTATTCGGCCCTGGGCCCCCGCTTTCGCGGGTGCGACGAACGATGTCGATAAGCCGTCTGTCGAGGCCCCGAGCGACCCCTTTGCGCCTCGATCGCGGCGAGGGAGAGAGGTGGTGCAGGCGTTTTATGAGAGCCACCCGTATCCGGCGCCAATCGGCAATCTCGATCGCCACCGCGAGCTCTACCGCAACCCGGATCGGCGCCGGGCGCAATCCCTTCTGCTTTGGCCGACGGAGAAGCCACGGGCAAATCGGGAGATCCTGGTCGCCGGCTGCGGAACGTCGCAAGCGGCCATACATGCGCTGCGCGAGCCTGATGCTCGTGTGACCGCAATCGATATCAGCGAGACCAGCCTGCGCCACACACGCGATCTGCAGCGAAAATATGCACTGCGGAATCTAGACCTATATCGGCTCGCGGTCGAAGAGGTCGGGGAGCTCGGCCGGAGCTTCGACCAGATCGTCTGCACCGGCGTGCTCCATCATCTGCCCGACCCGGATACTGGACTGCGGTCATTGCGCAATGTCCTGATGCCCAGCGGCGCAATGCAGCTGATGGTCTATGCGACATACGGGCGCGCCGGCATCTACATGATGCAGGAATATTGCCGCCTGCTAGGGGTCGACGCCTCCGCGGTGGAGCTGCGGGACCTCGGCGCCACGATCGGTGCGCTATCCGACGACCATCCGATGGCCGGCGTGTTGCGACGGGCGAAGGACTTCACCTATCCCGCCGCGCTCGCCGACGCGCTGCTGCACCCGCAGGATCGCGCCTATACCGTGCCGCAGCTCTACGCCTGGTTGGAGCGCTGTGGCGTGGCGTTCGGGCGGTGGGTCGAACAGGCCCCCTATCTGCCGCAATGCGGGTCAATTGCGAGGACGCCGCACGCCACGCGTCTCGCCTCGCTTTCTCCGCAATTGCAACACGCCGCGGTCGAACTGCTGCGCGGGACCATGACCAGGCACAGCTTTATCGCCTATCGTGACGATCGCGTCGGCGAGAGCCAACCGATAACGTTCGGCGGCGGTGCCTGGCGCGGCTACGTTCCTCTGCGTCTGCCGTGGACCCTGAGTATCACGGACCGCGTGCCCCTTGGCTCCGTGGCCGTCCTGATCAATCGAGCCCATACCTATCCCGATCTCGCCCTCCCGATCGACGAGGCACAGCAGCGAGTCTTCGCCGCAATCGACGGCAACCGCTCTATCGATGAGATCCTGCGGGATGCTGCGGGAGTGGATGATGAGGAGCAGGCACGCGGGTTCATCGAGCAGCTCTGGGAGTACGATCAGATCGTGTTCGACGCAGCGAGCTGAGCTGCGGCGCCTGTCCCCTCGACCAGATGAAGCGGCCATGCCGGCACGGCATTACGGTGATCGGAAATCGGCATTTGCTTGATAAAGAGATCGAAATTACCGTCACCCAGGGCACAGGATGAAAGAGGAGCGGGCGATGGAGGTCGGCGTCTACCATGAATTCCACTGCCGGCCGGATCAGACCCCGGCGGCGGCGTTCGCGGAGGCGCTGGCACAGGTCGAAGCAGCGGACCGCTGGGGGCTTGACGCCATCTGGCTCGCCGAAATCCACCAGCAGGCGCGCCGCTCGGTGCTGACCGCGCCGCTGACCGTCGCCAGCGCGATTGCCGCGCGCACCCGCCGCATCAAGATCGGCACCGGGGTTCAGGTCCTGCCGCTCTGCCATCCTTTGCGGCTTGCCGAGGAGACCGCCACCATAGATCAGATCAGCGAGGGAAGACTGCTCTTTGGCGTCGGGCGAAGCGGCAACCCGCGGTCCTATATCGCCTATGGCGTGCCCTACTCGGAGAGCCGCGAGCGTTTCCTCGAGACGCTCGAGATCGTCAAGTGTGCCTGGACTCATCCGACCTTTTCTTATGAGGGCAA
>DASQCY010000749.1:0-7393 GCA_035634495.1 Allostellaceae bacterium | reverse complement strand
ATGCCGAACAGCATCAAAGTCAGCAATGCGCCAAGCCCCGCCGACGGCAGGGTCGAAATGATCGTGATCGGGTGGATCGTGCTCTCGTAGAGCATTCCCAGAATGATGTAGACCGCGATCAGCGCGGCGAGGATCAGGATCGGCGTGCTGGAAAGCGAATTCTGAAACGCCTGCGCACTGCCCTGGAAACTCTTCGCAATCGAGGCGGGCAGATGCAGCTCTTTCGCGGCCTGCTCCATCGCCGACACCGCCGCGCCGATAGAGACATTCTGAGGAAGGTTGAAGCTCAACGTCACCGACGGAAATTGGCCCTGATGGTTGACCGCAATAGGTGCGACCGTCGAGGTGATCTTGGCGAACTCGCTCAGCGGCACTTCTGCGCCGCTGGCCGAGGTCGCGAAAATCCGACTGAGCGCGTTAGGCCCGAGCTGGAAATCGAGCTCGACTTCGAGGATCACGAAATACTGGTTGAGCCTAGTATAGATGCGCGCGGCGACCCGTTGGCCGAACGCATCATATAGGATCGAATCGACGACCGACGGGTTGATGCCGAGCTGCTGGGCGAGCTGACGGTTGATCTCGACTTTCAGGACCCGACCGGTACTCTGCTGATCGCTGGCCACATCGGTCAGCTGCGGCAATGTTTGGAGCTTCTTTAAGAGGATCGGCGCCCAATGATCGAGCTCGTCACTGTCGACATCGACGAGCGTGTATTGGTACTGGGTCTTGGAAACCCGCGCACCGACCGTTATGTCTTGCGCAGCCTGCATATACAACGTGATGCCGTAGACGGGCTGCAGCGCCTTCTCAAGCCGCTCGATGACCTGATCGGCCGTGGCCGTCCTCTGTCCGAGCGGCTTCAACGTAATGAATACACGACCGTCATTCTCGGTCACGGTCGGCCCGCCAGGTCCGATATAGGCGTTGGCCGCGGCGACCGCCGGATCCTTCGTTACCACCGCCAGAACCGCCCGGATGCGGTCCTTCATCGCTTGCGGCGAGATGTTTTGCGCGCCCTCGGCGATGCCCTGGATCAGGCCAGTGTCTTCCTGCGGGAAAAAGCCTTTGGGGATCTCCACGAACAGTATGCCGGTCAAGGCGACCGTCGAGATCATGACCATCAATGTGAAAAAGCGATGGCGCAGTGCCACCACCAGCCCGCGATCGTAAACGGCGGCCAGCCAATCAAAGAAGCGCTCGAGCGCGCGCGAGATCAGGCCCGGTGGCCTTACGCCCTCCGCCGTCAAGAGGCGGGCGCACATCATCGGGGTCAAAGTCAGCGAGACAATGACGGAGACGAGGATTGCCACCACGACGGTGACGGCGAACTCGCGGAACAACAGGCCGACAATGCCGCTCATCAGAAACAACGGTATGAACACCGCGGTCAGCGAGATCGAGATCGACATGATCGTAAAACCGATCTCGCCGGCGCCTTGCAGAGCGGCCTCCATCGGGGTCTTCCCCTCCTCGATGTGTCGCACGATGTTTTCGATCATGACGATCGCATCGTCGACGACAAAGCCGACGGCGATCGTCAGCGCCATCAGCGAGAGATTGTCGAGGCTGTAGCCGACCACATACATGACCATGAAGGTGCCGATCAGCGACATCGGCACCGATATCGCCGGGATCACAGTCCCCCAAAGCTCGCGCAGGAAGAGGAGAATGACCCCGACGACCAGCCCGATCGTCAGCAGCAGCGTATGTTGGACATCGGCGACGCTGGCACGGATCGTCTGCGTGCGGTCCGACACGATATGGATCTTGAGCGACGGCGGCAGCGAGGCTTCGAGCTGCGGTAATGCCTTCTTGATGTGGTCGACGGTGGCGATGACATTGGCGCCCGACTGGCGCTGGACCGCTATGATGATGGCCGGCTCGGTGTTCATCCAGCCGCCCAAATTCACGTCTTGGGGTGCCACAATGGCTCGGCCGACATCGCGCACGCGCACCGGTCCGCTCGTGCTATTGGTGCTCGGGTTGGCGACGATTTCGTTGGAGCCTTGCGCCGTCGTGCCGAAGCTGCCGGGGCGATTGGCGAGGATATAGTTGTTGAACCCCTCTGCCGTCATCAACTGGTCGTTGGTCTGGAGCGCGAAGGCCTGGTTGGCGCCATACAATGTGCCTTTCGGCTGGTCGACCGTCGCGGTGGACAACGCCGTGCGCACCACCTCCAGATCGAGGCCGTAGGCGGCCAGTTGCGCCGGGTTGACCTGCACCCGGATCGCTGGGTTCTGCTCGCCGCCGATGCTGACAAGTCCGACACCCGGCATTTGCGAAATCTTCTGCGCCAGGATGCTGTTGGCGTAATCGCTGACCGTGGTCAGCGGCAGCGTGTCCGAGGTTAGCGCCAGCATCAGCACCGGCGTATCGGCCGGATTGGTCTTGCGATAAATCGGCGGACTCGGCATCGTCGGCGGCAGGAAGCCGGCCGCCGCATTGATCGCCGCCTGCACGTCCTGCGCCACCGAATCGACGGTGCGGCTGCGATCGAATTGCAATGTGATTTCGGCAGATTCGTTGCCGCTGCTCGAGGTCATTTGCGTCAGCCCGGGGATCTGGCCGAACTGCCGTTCGAGCGGCGTCGTGACGGTGCTGGCAACGGTCTGTGCATCGGCGCCCGGCAGTTGCGCCGTGACCAGGATGGTCGGCGATTCGATGTTCGGCAACGCCGCCACTGGCAACAGCTCGTAGCCGATCAAGCCGAGCAGCAGGATCGCTGCCATCAGCATGCCGGTGGCGATCGGCCTGCGGATGAACGTCGCCGAGATGTTCATGGTAGGAGCCCCGCGCTGGCCGGCGTCGGGTTCGGCACCGCGGCGGGATCGTTCGGGTTGGCGAGCGACACCACGGTGCCGGGTGTCAGCCGGTACTGGCCGCGCACGACGACGGTCTCCTCGGCGCTCAAGCCTTTGTCGATCAGCGCCTGACCGTTGAGCGTCTCGCGCACCGAGACCGGCTGGATTGCCGCTTTGTGATCCGGGCCGACAACAAAAACATATTGTCCTTGCGGCCCCTGCTGGACGGCGTCGAGGGGGATCGTCAGACCGTTATCCTGCACCTGCGTGATGACCCGGACATTGATGAACATGCCGGGCCACAACTTGCGATCCGGGTTGGGAAAGACGGCTTTGAGGCTGATCGTTCCGGAGGCGGTATTCGCTTGGTTGTCGATCGCCGCGAGCGTGCCGGTATCGAGCTCGGTTTTGCCGTCCGCACTTAGCGCGATAACCTTGACCGAGCCCCTCTCGAGAGCCTCGTGCACCGCCGGGATGTCGACTGCAGCCAATGTGAACATGACGCTGATCGGCTGGACCTGGTTGATCACCACCAAGGCGTTCGGTTCGCTCGGAGAGCCCCGTGTCGTGCTCGAGTGAATGATGTTGCCGACATCGAGCAGACGTATCCCGGCGACCCCGTCGAACGGCGCCACCAGCTTGGTATAGCTCAACTCCGTCTTGGCATATTCGATCGCCGCCTGGTCGGCTTTGATCGTGGCCTCCTGCTGGGCGATCATCGCTTGCTGCGTGGCGACCTGTTGCTCCGGTGCAAACCCTTGCTTTTGCAACGGGACATACCGGCCGAGGTTGAGCTGTGCGTTCTCGAGATGCGCCTGGTCGCGGGTGAGGTTGGCCTCCGCCTGATCGAGCTGCGCCTGATAGGTGCTCGGATCGAGCTGGGCCAACAGGTCGCCCTTCTTGACAAACTGGCCGTCCTTGAAGTCGACGCTAAGGATCTGCTCCGTGACCATGCTGCGGACCGTCGCCGAGTTGAGCGCCGTCACGTTGCCGATTCCAGTTAGCGCGATCGGGAAATTTTGGTTCTGGACGGTCGTCGCGATGACGGGAACGGGCGCAGGCGGCTCGGGCGCTGCGCTGGGGCTGCGCGTTAAATGTCGCCAGCCCAAATAGCCCACCGAGACAACCGCAATCATAAACAGGCCGACAAGCAGGGGAGCTCGCCGCCTGCGGTTCGTGGTGGGTTTATCGGATGCCACAGACGAACCAGCCGTCGGCACGGCACCGGTTTGAGAGCCTACGTCACTCATCGGCCGCGATCCGATAGCCCGACGCAGAGGATAAAGAAAAAGGCGAGGCCGATCAACAACACGCTCTACGCGAACGGGACCGCTGGGACGACGATCTCGTTAATGACTTGAGCGCCAGACGGCGGGGTCATCGATCATCTCCAGAGCAAACACACATCCCGCCCCTGTACCCGGGACCCACGCCTCTGACGATCGGGATTCAGAGGATGACACGCGCCAATGCCAGGATCGCTGCCCACTCGATCAAGGACAGGGTACCGATCCACAGAACAGCCGCACGCCGCGACAGGATGGAGGCGCGGCACGGATCGGAGACCCGATTTAAAGCACGGTTCTCTGATGAACCCTGACAGAGCGCCCCAAATGTCGCTGATGCGCCACCGGTCAGAGCCTTTTGGTTTGACATCCGCGCCACACCACCGCCCGCTCGATTACGGCTGCAAATGCGACTCGACCAGCCACAGCTGGTAATCGACGCCGCGCGACACTTCGGTGAAGACATCAGAGGTGTCCTGGTCGCCGAATGTCGCGGCCTCGTCGATCGCCTTACGGGCGGAATCGCCGAAGGCGGCAAGCGCTGCCGTCACGGCGGCGAGGTGCGACTTCTCGTCGGCGACTCCGAGCTTGTATTGTTCGAGGAAGGACCGCTGGACGGCGACGTGGATCGTCCCTTCGGCCGTCGCGCCGAGAGCCCCCGCACGTTCGGCGATCGTATCCGAATAGTCCTCGACCGCCTCGGCGACCTTGTCGAGGAGTTCATGGATGGCGATGAAGGCAGGCCCGCGCACATTCCAATGCGCTTGCTTGACCTGTGCGTGCAGATCGATGGCCGCGGCCAGATGCCGGTTCAAAACCTCAGCAGCCTTGAAACGAATGTTCTCGGAAAGCGTGTTGGACGTGCGGTACATCTGTGTTCTCCTCAATTGAAGCGGCATTCGCGCTTGGAAATCGCCGATCTGGCGTTCACGACAAAGTTAGAATCGGTCGAGAGCCGGAACCAGTGAACTGCGGTAAATCTCGGTAAATTGTGGTTAGCCTGGTCAATTGCGCCAAGTTGCGGGCGTAGTCGGCTTAGCGTCGTGGGATTTACTGAAGGCCTGCTCCGCGTTTGCCTGGTGTAGACTGCTTGATATGCGCAGCAGGGGATGCAGAGCGGCTGCGGAGCTTCTCACAGCCCTTCCTATCCTCGGTCGGGCCCGATTTTCCGTGAGCGACTCCGACTCAACCGGCCGGCGGTAGCTCTTTGTCGGCGGCGAGCCTGGGCAGTACCTGTCGTTTGATCCGTGCGAGCGACCCCGCTAGCGGTGCCCGCCGGCCATGCCACCTCCGTGGCCTGCGGCAAACCCATGGCCGAAGCCATGCCCAAACCCGTGGCCTGCGGCAAACCCATGGCCGAAGCCATGCCCAAACCCGTGACCGAAGCCGTGAGAGAAGCCATGGTGGAAATGGTTGAAGCGCTGCACGACGACGATCGACGGTGCGAGGCCGAAAAACCAGGGAGCTCCCCCCCAACCCCAATAGGGAGCCTCTGCCCAATCCCAAGAAGGAGAGAAGTCGGGGTAGGGATAGGCAGAGGGGTACGGGGAATACGGCGGCGGCGGAACCTCGTAGACCTGCGGCGGCAAGCCTGGCGTGGTCTGGGTGATCCGCCAGCTCCCGTCGGCTTGTTGGCAGGCTTCGACGACCGCTTGTTGCGGCTGCCCCCCGACCGTGACCGGCGCGGTGTAGCTGGTGCAGGAAGGCTGCGCCGGGGGCGGTTGAGTACCCGCGGTCGGCGCCGGCTCAGGCTGTCCGGCCGTGGGCGCGGCAAGTGTCGCATCGGGCGGCGGCTGACACGCTCCAAGGGCCAACATCACCACCGGTGCCAGGGTCGGGATCCGGCGCATCTGCGCCTTCGCCCCCCGGAGCTCAAGCCCGTCGTGTCGGGTCGTCGCCCAACTTAACGACGAGCTTGCCGAAGTTGCGCCCCTGCAACAGCCCGATGAACGCTTCGGCCGCCCGGTCGAGACCCTCCACGATGTCCTCGCGATATTTGAGCTCGCCGCTCTTCAACAGCGGGGCGGCCATCGCCCGGTACTCGCCGAAGCGCTGCCATTGATCGCTGACGATGAATCCCTGGATCTTGATCCGCTTGCGCACCGCCGCCATCAGATTGGGGCCGGGCCGCGGTTCCACATCGTTGTATTCGGCCACCATGCCACACAGGACCATGCGGCCGAAATCGTTGAGCCGCGGGAAGACCGCCTGCTGCACCGCCCCGCCGACATTCTCCCAATAGACGTCGATCCCCTTGGGACAGGTGCCGTCGAGTGCCGCGCCGAGGTCCGCCGAACGGTGATCGATGCACGCGTCAAAGCCGAGTTCGGCCTCGACCCAGCGGCACTTGTCGGCTCCGCCGGCGATGCCGACGACCCGCGCGCCAGCGCGCCTAGCGAGTTGGCCCGCGACCGCGCCGACCGCACCCGAGGCGGCTGAGACGACGACGGTCTCGCCGCGCTGCGGCCGGCCGATCTCGCTCAGCCCGACATAGGCGGTCAGCCCCGGCATGCCGAGCACGCCGAGTGCCGTGGAGAGCGGCGCCTCGGCCGAATCGAGCTTGAGGAGGCTGTGGCCTGGGACGGCGCTGTAGAGCTGCCAGCCATACCCGCCCAAAACAAAGTCGCCCTCGCGGAAGCCCGGATCGCGCGAGCGCACAACCTCGCCAACGACGCGGCCTTCCATGACGGCACCGACCTCGACCGGCCGGGCATAGGAGCGTTGGCCGCTGATGCGGCCGCGCATGTAGGGGTCGAGCGACAAATAGATCCCGCGCACCAGCACCTCGCCCTCGGTGGGGTCGGGCAGCGGCGCGTCGGTGATGTCAAAATCGGCCGGTGTCGGCACCCCGGTCGGCCGCCGTTTCAGCAGCACCTGTCGGTTCCGGTTTGCCATTGGCTGTTCCTCCCTAGTCGACGCACGATAGAGGTAGGCATCGTTCCACGGATTCGAAGCCCGCGGCCCCCTCGTTTCGAGGCAGGGCTCTTGGCCTTGGGCGCAAGGCCGCAGAGCCCGGGGCGACATGGCTCATCTCCCTCCCCATCGCGGCCTTGCCTGCACTGTCACGGCGACGGCCGGGCCGTCGAGATCGGAAATCAGCCCGCGGATCGCATCGTTCCGCTGAACGAGGCTCTCGCCCGCGCTGACGAGCAGGTCGACATCCTCGTCGGGGATCGTCAGACCCGTCGGGATCGCTTGCAGACGCTGGCGTTCCTGTGGGTCGGGAATGCTCGCAAGCGATATATGGACGAGCGCACCGCGCACATCGGCGCAATCATGCCCCTCGATGACCCGCGCCTGGGCGCA
>DASQCY010000748.1:0-1655 GCA_035634495.1 Allostellaceae bacterium | reverse complement strand
ATTGTGAATACGCCGTTGCGACACGACGCGTTCACCTTGAACTCCTCAATTTCTTCCACCGCGGCGCTCGAAGCGGCCATATTAGCGCTCGCTGAACAGCCGATCTCTGTCTTCCGCCTCGCTCATCCTTTAAAAGAACGAAGCCGGTCGCCGGAAGAGCGGAGCGACCGGATACTATGATTTGTGTGTACTTTTTCTTGTCGTCAAGAGGTGGCGCAATAATTGCGTCCGGAGAACACAGCTTCCCGTCGGAACCTCGTCTCGCTTGCCGGTTGTTCCGCCGCCCGGCACGCCAAGCGGCGATACGGGGTCTTACCGTACGGGAGGCAGTCCGAACCAAAGGCCGACCGCCTCTCCGAAGTTAGGACCGGATCGGCTGGCCGGAAAGCCGAGCCCGTATGAGCCCAGCTTATCGGGTGATGGCAATTTCGGTGCGAGGCGCTCTTTCCGAGCATACCGACAGCGCTGCCGTTGCTATCCCTCGTGATGGCGCCTGTGCGCCGATGAACGAACCCGCTCGCG
This sequence comes from Allostellaceae bacterium, assembly GCA_035634495.1. Taxonomy (GTDB): domain Bacteria; phylum Pseudomonadota; class Alphaproteobacteria; order ATCC43930; family CGMCC-115725; genus AP-15. The sequence goes on along the minus strand of DASQCY010000748.1, from coordinate 1,133 downwards.
CGGGAGGGAGCAACTGTCAGGGTCAGTGTGCTTTGCCCGGGTGATGTGCGGTAGCGCGTGACGGTCGGGGCATCCGATCCCGAGCATCGAAGGTCCAGCAACCTTCAGCTCGGGAGAAGAGCTCTGATGACCTCCGATACTTCACCTCGGCCGGTCAGCCCATTGCGGGCGCGCATGATCGAAGACATGACCGTGCGCAGTTTCAATGAGCACACGCGCCGCGACTATGTGCGACACGTGCGGGCATTCGCGGCCTTCATCGGCCGCTCGCCCGACACGGCGACGGCGGAAGACCTGCGTCTCTTCCAACTGCACCAGACGCGGATCGGCATGCAGCCGCCGAGCATCAACAGCTCGGTCTCGGCCCTGCGTTTCTTCTTCACGGTGACGCTGGACCGGCCGGACCTGTCGCGCCGGCTCACCGTCGTGCCGCAGCCGCGGCGGATACCGGCGGTGCTCAGCGTCGAGGAGGTGAGACTCCTGCTGCGCGCGGCATCAGCACCGATGTACAAGGCGGCGTTCGCCACCGCCTACGGCGCCGGGCTGCGCGTCTCGGAAGTTGTCGCGCTCAAGGTCGGCGATATTGATTCCGAGCGCATGCTGCTGCGCGTCGAGCGTGGCAAGGGCGGCAAGGATCGTCAGGCGATGTTGTCGCCGCAGCTGCTCGAACTGCTGCGCGCCTGGTGGCGGGAGGGGCGGCGGCGCAGCCTGCTGCTGCCGGGAGGCTGGCTGTTTCCCGGCCGCAACCCGGTCGAGCCGCTGTCGGCCCGCCAGCTCTGCCGCGCCGTCCGTGCCGCCGCCCAAGCCGCGGGTATCAAGAAGCGCGTGTCGCCACACACGCTGCGGCACAGTTTCGCCACGCACCTCCTGGAGCAGGATGTCGATATTCGCGTGATCCAGACACTTCTGGGCCATGCCAAACTCGACACCACAGCGCTCTACACCCGCGTCGCCAATACCACGATCCGGGCGGTAACCAGCCCCCTCGACCGTCTCGCACCATTGATCGACGGGAGACCGCGACCCGGCACGTAGCCAGGCGGCCGTGCGCCGCCCGAGGCTGGAGGTCGCAGACGTCTTTCATCGCCATGGAGCCGACTGGCGCCGAGCCAATGCCGGGCATGTGAGCCTGG
>DASQCY010000747.1:0-4754 GCA_035634495.1 Allostellaceae bacterium | reverse complement strand
CTCTACCAGACCGCGCCGATCTCGACCAATCTGATCCTCGCCTATATCGGCCAGCACGTGCTCGGCATGCCCAGGTCGTACTGACAGGAGCCGGCTGCCGGAATTATGGCCGCCATCCGCAGGCTTGCAGCGATCCTCGCCGCCGATGTCGCCGGCTACTCTCGGCTGATGGGAGCGGACGAAGAAGGCACCCTCGAACGTCTCAACGCGCTGCGCCACGAGCTCGTCGATGCGAAGATCGCCGAGCACCATGGGCGCATCGTCAAGACCACCGGCGACGGCGTGCTGGTGGAATTTGCGAGCGTATTGGATGCTGTACGCTGCGCGGTAGAAACCCAGCGCGCAATGCTCGACCATGAAGCCGATGTGGCCGAAGACGGGAGGATCAGGTTCCGCATTGGGATCAATCTCGGCGACATCATCGCCGAGGGTGATGATATTTTCGGCGACGGCGTGAATGTGGCGGCTCGTCTGGAGGTATTGGCTGAACCTGGAGGCGTGTGCATCTCGCGAGTGGTGCGCGACCAGATCCGCGACAAGCTTCCCTACGCGTTCGAGGATATGGGCGAGCAGCAGGTCAAAAACATCGCCCGTCCAATCCGCGTCTATGCACTCGGCGCAATCGCCATGGCGGCATTGCTTCCGGTTGCTGCGCCACCGGTGTGGGCAAGGTCGACGCGCCAACGTGCGGATCCGAGGCGCGATACGCCTCGCCTATCGATTGTTGTCCTGCCTTTTGCGAACCCGTCGAATGACTCCGAGCAGGAATATTTCGTCGACGCGATAACCGACGACCTGACAACGGATCTGTCGCGCATTACGGACAGCTTGGTGATCGCCCGGACAACTGCGTTTGTTTATAAAGGGAGAGCGGTCGATGTCAGACAGGTCGCTCGCGACCTCGGCGTCCGCTACGTGCTCGAAGGCAGCGTGCGGCTGATGGGCGAACGGGTTCAGGTCAATGTGCAGCTGCTCGACGGCCAAACCGGATCGCACGTCTGGGCCGACCGCTTCGAGACCGACCGCCGCGATCTCGCCGAAGCGCAAAGCGAGATAACCGGTCGCCTCGCCCGCACGCTCAACCTCGAACTAACGGAGGCGGTCGGGCGTCAGGTCGAACGGGAACAGGCAGCTAATCCCGATGCTCGCGACTTGGTTATGCGCGGCTGGGCATGGTGGTACCGGCGCATGTCTCCGGCGAACCGCCAGGAGGCTCAGCACGCGTTCGAGCGGGCGCTGAAGGCCGATCGGCAGTCTGTCGAGGCGAAAATCGGGCTGGCTACGATCCTGGTCTCCAATATCACCGATGGCTGGAGCAGTGGTGCCCAACGAGAGCTGGTGTGGGCCGAAGCCTTGCTGCTCGAAGCGCTCGAACGCGATCCAAACCGCTCGATGGCGCACTACGCTATGGCAATGGTGCGCCGCAGCCAAGGACGATTGGCCGAATCGAAGATGGAATTCGAGGCCGCGATTGCGCTAGACCGCAACAACGCGCGCGCCTACTTCAACTTCGGCACAACTCTCGTCTTTCTCGGTCAGCCGGCGGCAGCTATTGCGCATATCGAGAAAGCTCTGCGCCTTAATCCCTACGACCCCAATTCGGCCAACTTTTACTGGTCGTTGGGGATGTGCCACCTTCTACTTAACGAGCCCGACCGGGCGATCGAATTCCTCACGAAGGCGCGCGCTGGTAATCCCCGTGGGTACTATGTGCACATGTCTCTCGCCGGTGCGTTCGGGCTCAAGGGCAATCTCGAGGAGGCACAGGCCGCCTTGACGGCAGCTCTCGCGCTCAAACCGGAGATTAATTCGCTGGCGAGGCTACGCGCATACGCTTGGATGAATAACCCTGCCTATTGGGCGCTCCGCGAGAAAACTGTGGATATCGGTCTTCGCCGGGCCGGATTTCCCGACGAATGATCTGACGGCAGCGGGTCAAACGGACCCGGTCAGGGCTGTGATTCGCTGGCGGCAATAGCCTAGCTACAGGTGCCGAGCAGCGACTGCTCGTGGCGATCGGCGCTGTCGGTGGTGCAGGCATCCGTCACGAGGGTAACGAGATAGTCGAGATCGCACGCGTCGCGGACTGCGCTCTCGACGCACGGGTCCGTCATTATCCCGCGACGATCAGGGATCGTACGCCGAGATTGCGCAATACGTAATCGATATTGGTCGAGATGAAGACACAGCTCGACGTCTTTCAGAAGATCATCTCGTCGTCGGTCGGAGCGATTTCGTCGACCACTTGGGCATCCTTGGATCTGCGGTACGTCGATCCCCGCGATCTTGTAGTCGAGGCTGTTGTCGCGGCCGTCAGCGCGTCATGTTGTCGATCACTGAGTAGACGACCTCGATGCCGGCGGTACGGCAGAAGGACTGCAGGCGCCGGATATTGGGCAATACGACGTCCTGCAGACTCCGCTGAAAATATTCGCTCTTCCCGGCCTTCGCACCGGTGCAATAGTTCTGCACATCGATGTTCAACAATGCCGCGTGGGCCGGATCGATCGGCACCTCGCGGCTCAGTCGGTTCATCGACGTAAAAACTCGCTGTATGCGGCGGGCAGCAAACGCGCCAAGCGTTCGGCCCAGGCGTTTTGACCCGCCGGTTCGGCGATCTGGTCCTGGCGGATCTCGATCTCGACATGTGGCAAGCCGCGCCGCTCGCCGTGGACCGGGACGGTATAGTCGGTCAGATCAGTGACGCGGTAAGGCTCGTTGTCGGCGACGACGAGTCCGTCCTCAGCGCTCAGCAGTTCGAACAACGGATGAGCGAGGCGCGCATCGCGGTTGTACAGCACCGCGGCATGCCAAGGGCGCGACACCCCTTTGAAGACCGGAGTGAAGCTGTGCAGCGCCACCAATACCGAGGCTCGGCCCGCCGCGGCGCGCCGGTCGAGAGCTGCCGCGATCCTGTCGTGGTAGGGGCGAAATATTGCATTGACCCGTGCGGTGCGCGCCGCTTCGGTCAAGCCGAGATTGCCGGGGATCTCAGTCGTCTCGCTGATCTCTGGTATTGAGCTCGGGACCTTGGGATCACGGTTGCAGTCGATCACCAGACGGGAATAGGTCTGCAGGACCACCGGCGCGTCCAGCAACTGCGACAGGCAACGTCCGACCCCACCGATGCCGATGTCCCAGGCGATGTGGCGTTGAGTTTCGTCCTCTGGCAGCCCCAGCCTGTCGAGGCTACGAGGGATCACTCGACCCGAATGATCGCAAGTCAGGAAAAAGACCGACCGGCCAGCCTCGTTCTCGAGGTTCACCGGATTTGGTTCGTCAAGTCCCAGCAGCGTCTCGGCCATCGCAGTTAATAGACTTCGGCGTAGCGGGCGCAGAGCTCGGGATCGGGGAGCTCCGCCACCTTCTCTGCCTCGACCCGCTTGAAGCGCAGATAGGCGTCGAAATGGGTCGGGCCGAACCAGCCGGCGACCGTCTCACTGGCGGCGAGCCGATCGAGCGCCTCGGGCAGCGAGCGGGGCAGGGACGCCGGGACGCTGCCTGCGGCCGGCAACGGCAATGCCCGGCGGATCCCGTCGACGCCCGCGAAAATCACCGCGCCGAGTGCGAGGTAGGGGCTGGCCGCGGCGTCGGTGGCACGAAATTCGACATGGAACTGCTGCGTCGTCTCCTCCGGCGTCATGGCAGCGAAGACCGGGCAGATCCGAAGGGTGGCGCCCCGATCCTGACTGACGAGGTCGATCACAGTGGGCGCCCAGGCGTTGGGCACGAGACGCAGATAGGAGACCGGCGAGGGTGCGGTGATCGCGCAGATCGCCGGCATGTGGTGCAGCACGCCGGCAAAGAAGTGCTGGGCGGGCTTGCTGAGATCCATTGGCTCGCCGGGCGCGTGGGTGGCCGGCCGGCCCGACGTGTCGACGAGGCTCATATGAATGTGAACCCCGTTGCCGACAAGCTCGGGGTCGGGTTTGGGTGAGAAGATCACGCGATGCCCGAGCCGGTGTGCTGTGGCGCGCGCCATTTCGCGGGTGATCACCGCGTGATCGGCGGCGGTCAATGCCGGTTGCGGCATCACCGTCACCTCGAATTGGCGCGGGCCGTACTCGGCGAGAACGGTATCGGGGACCACCCCGGCCGCCCGCAAGGCCGCAATGAAACTCTCGCCGAACGGGCCCTGGCGACGGAAGGCGCCGAGCGCGTAGGCATCGCCCGGACGGTCCGACGTGCCGGTGTAGACGAATTCCTGTTCGAACGCGGCGATAATTCGGAGGCTCGCCACCTCTTCGAGTTGTCGGACTGCGCGACGCAGGTAATCGCGGGGGCAGCACTCCCAAGTGCTACCGTCGGTATTGCAGATGTCGCCCAAAAAGAAATGCTCGATCGCCGAGCCGTCGGCAAAATCGACCCGCACTTCGACGGCAGGGTCGGGCACGATCATGAAATCTCCGGCGGTGCCGAACGGCGTGTCCCAGATCGGTCCAAACGGCGACATCATCAAATTGCTGCCGGTCCACCCTACACCCTTCTTCAGGCGCAGCGGCAACTCGCGCGCCGGGAACCCCTTGCCGCGTACCAGGCCCGAGATGTCGCAGGTCGCTACGAAAATCAACTCTTCGCGTATCATTCCGTCGCCACCCCAATTCCTCGCCGCATCCGCTCAATGTCGGTTAGGATCGCATAATTACGCAATCTCGACCATGGAGGAGAGCCATGCCGATCACGACTGTCCGCGGCGTTGCAATCAATTACGAGGTGCTCGGTGATCGGGGCCCATGGGTGGCACTCCAACCCGG
>DASQCY010000746.1:0-2044 GCA_035634495.1 Allostellaceae bacterium | reverse complement strand
ACCGGCGGCAACCGCAGCCGTCCGACACGGCCCTGCGCGCCGCATGTCGATGCCGGCAGCGAGCCGGGCGGTGTAATCAGCCGACAGTAGTTCCGCCAGTGGTGCTGCAACCGTGCGCGGGTCGGCGGCCCAGCGCTCGCGGTCGGCGAAGGCGAGCTTCTTCGCCTCGACCATGACATGGACGGCGTCGGACGACAAAAACCCCATCGCAGCGAGATCGAAATGCTCGAGGATCTTCAATTCCTCCAGCAATACAAAGCCGGTCGAGTTGGGCGGAGCCTCGAGCACGGTAAAGCCGCGGTAGTCGATCGCGATCGGCTCCTGAGTTTCTGCGTTGAAGTCGGCGAGATCGGCCGCCGACACCAATGCCCCGACCGCCTCGAGACCCCGCACCAGCCGCTGTGCCAAGGCACCGCGGTAGAAAGTCTCGGCACCCTCCGAGGCGATTTCTTCGAGGGTACGAGCGAGGTCGGGTTGCACGATCGGGGCGCCGGCGGGCGGCGCCTCGCCATTGATCAGAAAAGTCGTGGCGCCGCGCGGGTCGAGATCGAGTGTTGCGCGATAGTCGCGGGCAAGATGGCGGTAGTGTGGCGTGACGGCGAAGCCGTCGCACGCAAAGGTGATGGCCTCCGCGAAGAGCTCGCACCACGGGAGTCGGCCAAAGCTCTGATGCATTGCCGCGATCCCGGCGAGCATGCCTGGGACCGAGACCGAAAGCGCCCCGACCCGCGGAATGCCGCCGGCATAACGTTCAGGAGTCGCGGCCGCAGGCGCGGGGCCCGAGCCGTTGAACACGACAGCGCGCGCGCTCGCTTGTTCGTAGACCTGGTAAAAGCCGTCGCCGCCCAGCCCCGACATCATCGGCTCGACGACGGCCAATGTCACTGCCGTTGCGACGGCCGCGTCGATTGCGTTCCCACCGGCCCGCAACGCCATCAGCCCGGCCTGGGCCGCGAGCGGGTGGTTTGCCGCGACCGCCCCGCGTCTTCCGATAATCAGCGGACGATAGCAGCGCGGTTCAATGTTCATGTGCGTCTCCTTCGGCATTCATGGCTTGCAGCTGTGGCGGGCGAGGTCCTATTTGCCCGGGCTCAGATAATGAGGGGAGTCCGCACGAATGCCCAGACTCGATCATCTGTCTTTGCCGGTTCGCGATTGGCAAAAATCACGCGATTGGTATAAAGATCATCTCGATTTCGAAGTAGAATTCGAAATTCCCGACCGAAAAACCGCGGCGCTGCGCGACGACGCCGACCTGACGATTTTCTTATACGAAGGGAAGGTCGTCGACTGTCCCGGCATTTCGTTTACGATACAGGTCGATGACGTCGAGGCGAAGTACGACGCGCTGGTCGCAGGCGACGTACCCTTTGTTCATTCGCCGATGAAGGTGTTTTGGGGCTACGGTGCCGAGCTCTGCGATCCGGACGGTTACAGGCTGAGGCTGTGGGATCAGAAATCGATGAAGGAAAAGGGCGGCGGATAGCAGTGCGCGCGCGCTGGCCCGTCCTGCTCGGGCTGCTGGCATCGCTATTCACTGCCGGCTGCGCCGACAATGGCGCCGCCTCGGAGAATGACAGACGAGGTGGCTTCTACGGCGGCATATCGGGAGGCGGTACTTGGCCGTGACCCGGAGGCAGACGAGCTGCGGAGTGATCGTCACCGATGGGAAGCGCGTCCTGCTCGGTCATGCGACGCGCTCGCCGCGCTGGGACATCCCGAAGGGCACCGCGGAGCCGGACGAGAATTTTGCTGACGCTGCGGTGCGGGAGCTGCGTGAAGAAACGGGTCTCGTTGTGTCGCCGAGCGACCTCGCCGTACTCGGCGTGCACTCCTATATGCGCAGCAAGGATCTCGCACTGTTCGCGTGGGAGCCGCGGCAATTGCCGGACCCGAAGAGTTTGACCTGCAACTCGCATTTCCCACTTCCGAACGGGACCTTGCTCCCGGAGTTCGACCGGTTCAGTCTGTTCCCGTGGGAGGAGGCGCTTCTACGCGTCGGCAAGAACCTGGCGCGGATTTTGTCCTCGATCCCGCGCGAGAG
>DASQCY010000745.1:0-1672 GCA_035634495.1 Allostellaceae bacterium | reverse complement strand
CATCGTCGCCGAGATCCCGAGTGCCGCAAGCGAGGTGACGCCATGGCCGGCGATGCCGCAGGGGACGATGCCGCGGTAATGGTCGAGGTCGGGGTCGATGTTGAGCGAAACACCGTGATAGGTCACCCAGCGCCGCACGCGCACACCGATCGCGGCGATCTTGTCCTCGCCACCGTCCGGCCGCGCCACCCAGATGCCGACACGGCCGTCGCGGCGCTCGCCCTTGATGCCGAAGCGCGCGAGCGTGCGGATTATCCACTCTTCGAGCCGGTGGACATGGCATCGTACATCGCGGTCGCGGCGATCGAGATCGAGCATGACATAGGCGATGCGCTGGCCGGGTCCGTGATAAGTGTGGCGGCCGCCACGGCCGGTCCGGTGCACCGGCAGGCGGCTTGGATCTAGCAGGTCCTCGTCGCGGGCGCTGGTCCCGGCGGTGTAGAGCGCCGGGTGTTCGAGCAGCCAGACGAGCTCGGAAGCGGTGCCGGCGCGGATCGCCGCGACCCTTGCCTCCATCTCGCCCACCGCGGGCTCGTAATCGACAGGAGTCTCGGCGATGCGCCACTCGATCACGCTCGTTCCCGTTACCATTTCAGAGCCCATGCAGCTTGATATGGTAGGCCGGATTTGCTAATCACGCCGGCCCCTGCCGTGCGGTCGTGGCGGAATTGGTAGACGCGCAGCGTTGAGGTCGCTGTGGGGGAAACTCCGTGGAAGTTCGAGTCTTCTCGACCGCACCAACCGAAGCCGTCGACGGCTGACCGATGCAAAACACGCGGCTTCCGACCCTCGACTTTGACCTCGGTCCCGAGATCGACCTGCTGCGCGGGACGGTGCGCGGTTTTGCCGAGGACCGCATCGCCCCGCTCGCCGCCGAGATCGACCGCACCGACCGCTTTCCGGTCGAGCTGTGGCCCGAGATGGGCGCGCTCGGTCTGCACGGCATCACCGTCGAAGAGGAATATGGCGGCGCCGGCATGGGCTACCTCGCGCACTGTGTGGCGATGGAGGAAGTGAGCCGCGCCTCGGCTTCGGTCGGGCTCTCCTACGGCGCCCATTCCAATCTCTGCGTCAACCAGATCCGGCGCAACGGCAGCGAGGCGCAAAAGCGCAAATACCTGCCCAAGCTGATCTCCGGCGAACATGTCGGCGCTTTGGCGATGAGCGAGCCCGATGCCGGCTCGGACGTCGTCTCGATGCGGCTGCGGGCTGAACGCAGGGGCGACCGTTACGTGCTCAACGGCAGCAAGCTGTGGATCACCAACGGCCATTACGCGCAGACCCTCGTCGTTTACGCCAAGACCCGACCAGATGCGGGCCCGCGCGGCATCACCGCTCTTCTGATCGAAAGCGGGTTCAAGGGATTTCGTCCGGCGCAGAAGCTCGACAAACTGGGCATGCGCGGCTCTCCGACCTCGGAACTCGTCTTCGAGGATTGCGAGGTGCCAACGGAAAACGTGCTCGGCCGGGTCGACGAGGGCGTAGAGGTGCTGATGAGCGGGCTCGACTTCGAGCGGGCGATCCTCGCCGCGGGGCCGCTCGGCATTATGCAAGCCTGTCTCGACACGGTCATTCCCTATATCCACGACCGTAAGCAATTCGGCCAGGCGATCGGCGAGTTCCAGCTGATCCAGGGCAAGATCGCCGACATGTACACGACGATGAACGCCTG
>DASQCY010000744.1:0-1812 GCA_035634495.1 Allostellaceae bacterium | reverse complement strand
TCGATCAGCTGCGCGGTCACCCGGACGCGGTCGCCCGATTTTTGCACGCTGCCTTCCAGCACGTAACGAACGCCGAGATCCTTCGCCGCCGCCTGCGGCGCCACCGCCTTGCCCCGATAGTTCAGGGTCGCGTTGCGCGCGATCACGAACAGCCCAGGGTTCTGAGCCAGCGCGTCGACGAGGTTGTCGGTCAGTCCATCGGCGAGGTAGTCCTGCGCCGGATCGCCGCTCAAATTGGCGAACGGAAGCACCGCGATCGACGGTTTGTCGGGCAGCGATGACGGCGCAGCGGGTGGGCCAGCCGCGGTCGGCGCCGGATGAGGCGGGTAGAGGCGCCGGGATGCAGCCGCCCCGATGGCGAGCAGGATCAGGGCGGCGGTACCGGCTGCGATCACCCGGCGCAGTACCCGCCTGCGCCCGCCCAGTGCCGGCGTGGCGGCCTGCCGCACCGCAGCGTCGGTCACGATCCGATAGGCTCGGACCGGACGCGCGATGTTCTTGACCTGCTGCTCGCCCAGGTCCTCGAACGTAAGAGCGAGCTTGTCGCGCACCTGGTCGCGCGTCATCCGGCTGACGCAGATCCCGCCCGGCTGCGCCAGGGCTTCGAGGCGTGCCGCGACATTGACGCCGTCCCCGAATATGTCGCTCTCGTCGATGATGATGTCGCCGACATTGATGCCGACGCGGAATTCGATGCGGCGGTCGGGCGGCACATCGGCGTTCCGTTTGGCCATCCCGTCCTGGATTTCGACGGCGCAGCGCACCGCGTCGACGACACTGGCAAACTCGGCCAGCAGTCCGTCGCCGGTGGTCTTGACGATGCGGCCGCGGTGCTCGCCGATCCTGGGATCGACGACCTCGCGCCGGTGCGCCTTCAACCGGTCGAGCGTCTCCTCCTCGTCGACACCCATCAGCCGGCTGTAGCCGGCGACATCGGCCGCCAGAATGGCCGTCAGCCGGCGCTCGACCCGCTCGCTGGCCAAGCCTGCCACTCCCTGTGACTTGAGCCATGCAGAATACACCGGCGAGGCTCCTGGCGCGCTTGTAAAGCCCGCACCGGACGTTGTTCATCGCCTTTGTGCCCGGGCGCGCCCGATCCTATAACGGGACGCAAGGCAGGGCAGGAGCTTTCCCATGTTGGATATCGCCAAGGCCAGGAGGTTCGTCGATCAGTGCTGGGGCGACGAGGTCATCCCGACCCTGGTCGAATACATCAAGATCCCCAACAAGTCGCCGTCCTTCGACCCAGACTGGGCGGCGCACGGCTATATGGAGAATGCGGTGGCGCTGTTCGAGCGCTGGGCGCGAGCCAGGCTCTCTTCCCTTCCGGGCGCCTCTCTCGAGATCGTCAGGCTGCCCGAGCGCACGCCGGTTATCGTCATCGACGTCCCGGGCGAGGGCGAGGAAACCATGCTGCTCTACGGGCATCTCGACAAGCAGCCCGAGATGGTCGGGTGGGCGGACGGGTACGGTCCCTGGATTCCGCGCCTCGAAGGCGACAAGCTTTACGGCCGCGGTGGTGCTGATGACGGCTACGCGATGTTCGGGGTGCTGAGCGCGCTCCTGGCATTGCGCGACCAAGGAGTGCCGCACGCGCATTGCATCGTTCTGATCGAGGCCTGCGAGGAATCCGGCAGCTATGATCTGCCCTATTATGTCGATCACCTCGCGGGCCGGATCGGCAGCCCGTCGCTGGTGGTCTGCCTCGATTCCGGATGCGGCAATTACGACCAACTCTGGCTGACGACGTCGCTGCGCGGTATCGCGTCGGGCACGTTGACCGTCCGGGTGCTCGACGAGGGCGTCCATTCG
>DASQCY010000743.1:0-2214 GCA_035634495.1 Allostellaceae bacterium | reverse complement strand
ACGCGATTTCGTCGGCTTTCTGCGGTATGGCGAGGAAGATGCCGCTGGTCGTGTCAACCCGCTCCACGAACGAGGTGGCACAATCGAAAAAGCCTATGCCTGGGGCCGTTCGCAAACCGGACGCTGCCTGCGCGACTTTGTTTATCGCGGGTTCAACGCCGACGCTGCGGGGCGCAAGGTGTTCGACGGCATCTTGCCGCACGTCGCGGGCGCCGGCCGGATGTGGCTCAATCACCGTTTCGCCAACGCCGACGTCTCGGGCGGACAGCAATACGAAGACCACTTCAACCCGGCCGACACGTTTCCGTTCTCTTACGCGGAGTCGACCGATCACTTGACCGGACGCCGCGACGCTATTCTCAAGCGCCCGGAGACCGACCCGCTGGTTATCCATACGCAGACCGCGACCGAGTACTGGCAGCGGCGCGGGTCGCTCGCCCACACCGATACGCGCGGCAACGATCTGGCGCAGCCCGACGGGGTGCGGATCTACATGTGGGCGAGCTCGCAACATTTCGCCGACCCGCTGCCGAAAAAGCCGGAGCGCGGGGTTTGCCAGAACTTCTTCAATACCGTCGCTACCTCGATGCTATTCCGCGCCATGATCGACGCGATGGACCGCTGGGCGACGGCCGGAACGCCACCCCCTGAAAGCCGAATTCCGCGCCGTGCCGACGGCACGTTGGTCGCGATGGAAGAATGGCGTCGGCAATTTCCGGATATCCCGGGCGTGGCCACCCCGCGTGTGCCGAGCGCGTTGCCGCTGTTGGATTTCGGGCCGGAGGCGGAGGGGGGCATCCTGAAGGAGCCGCCGGATATCGTGCCGGGAGGCGACTACACGGTTCTGGTGCCGGCGGTCGACGAGGACGGCAACGACAGGGCCGGCGTCAGGGCACCGATGGTGGCGGCACCGCTCGGCACCTATTGCGGCTGGAATTTGCGGGCGCGCGGTTTTGGTCATGGTGCCATGCACGAATTCTCGGGCAGCTACATCCCGCTGCCCGAGACGCCTGAAGAACAGCGGGCGACGGGCGATCCGCGACGATCGATCCTCGAGCGCTACCCGGACGCGGGGGCCTATGTCAGGGCGATCACCGCGGCGACGCGGCAGCTCGTCGAGCAAGGGCTGATGGTCGAAGAGGATGTCGAGCGCGCCGCCGCGGCGGCGGCCGACTGGGGTCGCCCGCGCCACGACATCGGCCTAGAATGAATGGATAGCGGATCAACCCCTCTGACATGATTCCGGCCGCACCCCACCCGCCGGCCTCGGTCTACCTCGCCGGGCCGTTCGCGATGGGCTACACCGAATTGTACACTTTCCTGATCCCGCTCTATGCCCTCTCGGTCGGCATGAGCGCGGGCGAGATCGGCATGCTGGTCGGCGGGCGCTCGCTGCTCGCGGTCTTCCTGTCGATCCATGTCGGCGTGCTGATGGACCGGTTCGGCACACGCCGGGTAACATTATTCTTTGTCTGGACCGCGATGGCGCTGGCGCCGATCTTCCCGCTGGTACCGTGGTTCTGGCCCTTACTGCTGTTGCAGATCGTCAATGGTGCCGCACTGCAGTTTGCCTGGTCCGGCTCGCAGACTTTGATCGCCCAGCTGGCCGAAGGTGAGGCCGAATTTATCGGTCGATTTAGCTTCTTTGCGCGCTTCGGCACGACTTTGGCGCCGATGATCGCCGGCGCCGCATGGGACTGGGGTGGGGTATGGCCGGCTTACATGCTGGGTGTCGCCTGGGGGGCGGTATTGACGATCGCACTTTTGCGCGCTCCCGAAGCGGGGGTCCCAGGGGCCGACGGGAGGGCTTCGCACCAGCGGACAAACTTCCGGGCGCGAGACGCCATCCCTCGGCTGCCTGACTATGTGCGCTGTTTTGCACTGATGGCGATCCCGGCGGTGGCAACGACGATGGCCATCATCTTTTTGCGCACCGCCACAAATGGCGTGCAGAGCTCGCTTTATGTTGTGTTTCTCAAAGGAAACGGGCTCACCGGTACATCGATCGGTATCCTGTTTGCCGCCATCGAAGTAATGAGCGGCCTCGGCTCCCTGTTCGCCGGGCGGGCGATGGCTCTCGGCGATCCCCGGCGCACGATGCTGAGCGGAACGGTGTTGTCGATCGTGCTGATCTGTGTGACCCCGTTTCTTGGTGGGATTTTTCTGCTGCTGTTCCTGGCGCAGGCCGCGCGGGCTGGCTGCAGGGCGTCGTTC
>DASQCY010000742.1:0-2156 GCA_035634495.1 Allostellaceae bacterium | reverse complement strand
TTCGTCGCCTTCTCGCCGCTTGCGAGCGGATTTCTGTCCGGAAAGGCCCAGCCTGGCGACAAATACGTGGGCGACGATGTCCGACGCGTCATCACCCGGTTCGATCCCGAGAACGTGAGCGCAAATCAGCCGCTTGTCGAGATGCTGCAAAGGTTTGCTAAAGCGAAAGGCGCCACGCCCGCGCAAGTCTCACTGGCGTGGATGCTGGCGAAATGGCCGTTCGTCACCCCAATCCCCGGGGCCCGTGCGACCGAGCGGATCGAGGAGAACCTCAGCGCAGCGGACGTCGAACTCGCGCCCGGCGAGCTGGCCGCATTGGAACAGGAATTAGCCAAAATCCCCATCCATGGAAATCGGATTGACGAAGATATCATGAAGCTTCGTGAGCTATTGCAGCGATGATCCCGATACCGGCTGTGTCACCGGCATCGTGCAGATCGCGGACCGAGACCGGGAAGACCGCTCTCGGCACCGAGGGCGTCGGGGACAATAGAGAGATGCGGAAGCGCAAGCGGCCGGATTCGCACAGAGTTCGTAGGGATTGATGAGCCCACTTTATAAGACCATGCCATGCTTTCCGGCTACTCAACCGAAACTACACGACCAGATTTAGCGTCGCAGGAAGACAACGACTGAAAGGTCCAAAGCGATGGAAATCAAACAAAGCGGCTCGCAACCTTCCGCCAAGGGGCCGGCCGAGCATTTCACCGGCAATGTGCGGATCGACCCGCTGTTCCCGGCAACCGATCCGTCGCGCGCCTCCGCCGGGTTGGTCACGTTCGAACCCGGCGCCCGCACGGCGTGGCATACCCACCCGCTGGGCCAGAGGTTGATCGTCACGGCCGGTTGCGGCTGGGTGCAGTGCTGGGGCGGTCCCAAGCGGGAAATCCGCGCCGGCGACGTCGTCGTTTGCCCGCCTCGCGAAAAGCATTGGCACGGCGGAACCGCAACCACCGGCATGAGCCATATTGCGATCCAGGAGGCGCTCGACGGCAAGGTCGTCGATTGGCTGGAGAAGGTCAGCGATCAGGAATACCTGGCCGCAGCCGATACCGAGTAGCAGAGGAGCCAATCATGCCTCATGTTATCGTGAAAATGCATCCCGGCCGGTCGGAGCAGCAAAAGGCCCAACTTACCGAAGCAATCGTTAAAGACGTGATGACTTTTACTGGGGTCGGAGACGAAGCCGTTTCAGTATCTATTGAGGAAATCGGGCCGAGCGACTGGATGGAGAAGGTCTACCAGCCCGATATTCTGAATGGCCCCGGCAAGCTTTACAAAAAACCGGGATACGATCCGCGCAAATAGCCTCGGCTGGACGTGAAAAGGTGTCCTTATGCGGGGGCAAACCGCTCATGAAGCCCTATCTCATCTGCCACATGATCGCGAGCGTGGACGGCCGCACATCGCTGCGCCGATGGCGCCCCGTCGACGAAAGCAGGGGAGCCCTGTTCGAGCGCCTGCATGAGCGGCTCGGCAGCGATGCCTGGCTGGTGGGCCGCGTCACCGGCGAGGAATACGGCAAGCTCGACGCGTATCCCCGGCATATAGAAGAGATCTATCCGCGGGAGCCCTGGTTCGTCCGGCGCGATGCTGCCGCCTACGGCATCGTGCTCGACGCCCAGGGTAAGATCGCATGGGGTCGTGCCGATATCGGCGGCGATCCGATCGTCGTGGTGTTGACGGAGGCGGTCTCCGATGCCCACCTCGCGGGTCTTCGCAAGGACGGCGTCTCCTACATCTTCGCCGGCGAGCGCCAACTCGATCTCGGGCGCGCGCTCGCCATCCTGAATGAGGAGCTCGGCATCAAGCGCCTCGAGCTCAATGGCGGCGGCGTCACAAACGGGTCGTTCCTGCGCGCCGGCCTGATCGACGAGATCAGCCTGGCGATATTTCCCGCAGTGGACGGCGCCAAGGGTGCCTCCTGCGTCTTCGACTCGCACGATGCAGAGGCCGGCGCGGCCGCCCCGGTCCGTGCCATGACCCTCGCGAGCAGCGAGGTGCTGGAAGGGGGTGCAGTCTGGCTGCGCTACCGCCTCGAGAACGGGTGAAACGAGTGGCTCACAATAGCCGCGTGCTTATAAGAGGCGAGACATGGGTACCACAGCAGCAGCAACCAGGAATTTTGATGCCATTGTCATTGGTCGGCGGCGGGC
>DASQCY010000741.1:0-1694 GCA_035634495.1 Allostellaceae bacterium | reverse complement strand
GGAGGGCGGGGCCGACGAATTTCACGGCAAAGGCGGGCCGCTGTTGACCTCGCGGACTGCCGACAAGCCCCCGCTCTGCCAGAAGATCATCGAGGCCGGCACCGAGATCGGCCTCGAATACCATGAGGATGTCAATCGCCTACCGCCCGGCTCCGGGGACAACATCGGCTGGGTTCAACAAACCCGCCGCGGCCGGCGGCGGCAGAGTGCCGCGCGAACCTATCTGCGCCCGGCGATCAAGCGCCCCAATCTTACAGTCGTCACCAATGCCTTGGTGCACCGGGTCGTGTTCGAGGGCACACGTGCGGTCGCGGTCGAGTATGCGCGCGGCGGTAGGTTCGAACGGGTCGCCGTAAGGTGCGAGGTGATCCTGGCAGCGGGTGCGGTCGGCTCGCCGCACGTGCTGCAGCTTTCCGGTGTTGGCGACCCCGACCATTTGAGCCGCGTTGGGATCCCGGTCCGGCATGCGCTGCCCGGGGTCGGCAGGAATTTGCAAGACCACTTTCTCGCCCGCGTCACCTGCTTCGTTACCGGTGCCAAGACCTTGAACGAGACCTCGCGCGGCCTGCCCTTCGCCGGCGAGGTGTTGCGTTATCTGGTCGCCGGCACCGGGATGCTGACCTATGCCGCCTCGCTCGTTGCCGCCTCGGTCAAGGTGCTGGAGGAATCCGCGACACCGGACGTCCAATGCCTGCTGGCATCGGGGAGCTTTGCGCCGGGGCCGATACGTCGGCTCGACGACAAGCCGGGGATGACCGCCGGGATCTGGCAGATGCGGCCGCTGTCGCGCGGCTACGTCGAAGCCCGCTCGAACCGGCCGGTCGACCCGCCGGCGATCAACCCGCGCTATCTCTCCGAGGACACCGACCGCCGCGCCGTGATCGGCGGGCTCAGGATGGCGCGGCGGTTGTTCGCCGCCTCGGCCCTCAAAAACTATGTGGTCGGCGAGAACCTGCCCGGTAAGGATGTCCAGAGCGACGACGAGCTCCTCGATTACGCCCGGCAATACGGCTCGACCGTCTTTCACGCGACCTGCACCTGCAAGATGGGTCCGGACACAATGGCGGTGGTCGACGATCGCCTGCGCGTCCACGGTCTCCAAGGGTTGCGCGTGATCGACGCCTCGGTCATGCCGACTGTCACCTCGACCAACACCAACGCGCCGACGATCATGATCGCTGAAAAGGGCGCGGCGATGATTCTCGACGAGGGGCGGCAGAAATTGGCGGCGTAACGCGCGGACAGAGGTTGCCACCCCGTCCCGCGCAGGGATCGGCCATGGCTGACGCTGTAGCATTTCCTCTGACGGCAGTGGAAAAATCCGTTTTGGTGGCCGAAAAACCACTAACTCGACGTCAAAGCGCTTTGGCAATCAGCAGCTTAACCCGATCTAAGCGAGACCGCCGTCAGCCGAATTCGTGTGCGGCAAATCACGGTCGGCAGCCGATTGGCAGAGGAATTCAACAGCATGGTTTCTCGCACGTTGTTCTGTCATAAAATTTATTCGCTAATTACTATTACCGCAATTAACCCGAGATATGGGTGTGGATCCGGACTGTGTCAAGGGCTCGGTATCGGCGTCCGAAAAGCGAAGCCAGCGGGACCCATCAGCAAAGAGCGGCTTCCGTGCGAGCGGCGAGCATGGTCTGATAAGGCCACGGAGAAATTGTCATGCAAGCGGATTACGTGATTGT
>DASQCY010000740.1:0-4637 GCA_035634495.1 Allostellaceae bacterium | reverse complement strand
GGGATCGGGGGCTTTGTCCTCTCGCCGGAGGGTGGCATCGTCAACCGCAGCTCTGGCATACAAGAGTGCTGGCTCATGACAAACGGCAGATGCGGCTTCGCCACCGAGGAACCGATGGTTTGTCGACTCACCGCTGGAGGGAACCGGATTCGAACCATCGGTCCCGCTCTTGTGAAAGGTCTCTCGGCTGTTGCCGACGAGAGATGCCGCACCGATAAGATGGGTGGGGTCATTAAGCACAGGTCGTCTCGCGAGACGACGATGGTCGGCCGCGGGGCCTCTCTCGACGGCCGTCTCTTTCTCGGCGGGACCGATGGTTCGAATCCGGTTCCCTCCAGCAGCGAGTCCGCAAACCATCGGTTCCGCGACGATTTCACGGGCTATGCTCGGGATCAGGATGCCCCGACCGTCACGCGCTACCTCACATCACCCCGCCCAAAACGCGCCGACCGCGATACGCACTCCCTCCCGCGCGAGCGCGTTCGTTCTCCGGCGCATCTCGCCCTTGCCGCGCGTTCGGGCGAAGGTCCGCTCCCAATCCGATTTGCCGACCTTGGTCATCGTGCACTTAAAACCGGTGGTCTGTTGAATTCACGACCTATCTTTCGTGCGGACAGGACCGGGTCATGGCTTCGCATGCGGCATCTCGCGGCGCACTTCTCTGGCTGGTTTGTCCTCGCGTAGCCCCTCGTAAACCACCTGCCGCAGCAGATTGTCCTCCGTCCGGGCGAGAAACCTCACCTCGGCGACGAGATCGGGCCGGACCCAATGCACACGGCTCAGCGCGAGAGGTGAGCCGAAGCGGGTGCTGCGAGGCGGCGGAAGATCCAGCGGCATCTTGTCGGCAGTGAGCGGCTGCAACCGCCGCGACAGCCGCTGAAGCTCAGCGGTGTTGATGCCGCTGCTGACGCGGCCGGCATAGACCAGTCTTCCGTCTGGTTCGTAAGAGCCAAGTAGCAGCGCACCGAGATGGGGCCGCGAGCCTTCGGGATCGGTCCAGCCAATCACGACGAATTCCTCTCGGTTCAGGCATTTGACCTTGAGCCACAGACCACGATTGCCGGGGGCATACGGCGCATCGGCCCGCTTGGAGATGATGCCCTCCAGCGCCGAGGCGCAGGCATGTTGGTAAAAGGCACGACCGTGCCCAATCTGGTCATCGCTGTATTGCAGGAGCGGGTTCGCAGGTGACAGCATGTCGCGGAGGCGCTCCTTCCGCTCCCACAACGGCCTCGGGCCGATGGCTTCGCCATCGAGGTGGAGGAGGTCGAACAGGAAGAAGACCAGAGCGTTGGAATTGCCCGTGTCGGACGTGGTCTGGATCAGGCTGAACGAGGTTTTGCCGTCGGGGCGAACACCGCACAACTCCCCGTCGAGATAAGCCTGCCTCGCCCCCAGCGACGACACGGCCGATGCTATGGCCGGGTATCTTTGAGTCCCGTCCAGCCCTGTGCGGGTCAGCAGCCGGACCGTACCGCGGTCGAGCCGAGCATGCATCCGATACCCGTCGAACTTGATCTCGTGCAGCCACTCCGATTCTTCGGGCGGGTCGCTTGCCAGTTTGGTGAGTTGCGGCTTGACCCAATCCGGCAACGCCGTCGCTTCGGTGGGGCGCCTTCCCCCGAACGATCGCGTCATGTCGGCATCAGCATCTTCCTCCGAACCCGCGCACCGCGCCGGGCAGCAATCGGTTTGATCGGACCACTATTCTTGACATTTCGGACCCGCGCGCTGACCTGCCAGCCGGGTCATCTGCTCGGACGGAAACGACGCAAGCAGGTCCCAGGTCCGCCTTGTTCCGGCTGGACGAACCGATAAGCGATCCTATTACGCCCAATGGTGTTTGGCTTCGACAGGGGGCGTCGGCGAGCGAATGAGCGCAGTGTGAGCCTCGGGAGCGTGTGCAGCAGGCACGATCGCCTGAGATGCGCGATAAGGAGAAACTCCTTCGGGGTGTGAGATCCCGTGGCGATGCACCCGAGCCGTCGATCCGTGGTGCCCGAGACGCGCCGCCGCTGCCTTACGGTGCTGATTTCCCTCGGTGGCAAAGGCAACCTGCAGGAGGGCCGGTTGCGCGCTGAACTGCAAGGACTCCCAACCGTCGACGACATGCGCACCGTGCGGGCCATTTTCGCGTGCCTCGACGATCTCCCGCGGGCTCGCGCCCGGGTAAACAAAGCCATAGGTGGGATAGTCGCGACCGTACACCCCAGACGGCAAATCGATGACTGCAACTCTGGTCCAGTCATGACCGGGCGAGGTGTCGATCATCGACATCCCGCGGTTCACCGTGCCGTGGTACCAGTTGGCGTGGTTGACGAGGATCTCATTGGCGCTGATGACTTTGACGACGACGGCGACATGACCGGAAGGGATGCGCTGCGTCCGCTTGAAGACGAGGATCGCTCCCACTGCCGGGGCATGTCCGCGCTGATACCGGCCGTTGGCTTGATCCCACCACCCGCCTGCGTCGCCGAACAGAGCAACACCGGTCTCCGCGCGTGCATAAAGCGCGCAATTGGCAGCGGCCGAAGGCCTGGTGGATACGATCAGACCCGAAACGAAAAACGCGCCCCAAACGAGGCTGTGCGTCAACATCGCTCGCATTTGATTTCCCCCAAATCCCCGACGGCGAGAAGCCGCCTCGTTGATTTACCGGTCTGTCGCCGGTTAAGGTTCGTAAACGATTTTTATGAAACCTGACGTTAACCGAAAAGAAAACCAAAAATGATTTGCCTGTAGGTTGAACAATATCCGATAACCTTCAACCTAACTCGGTAATATTCAGGCATCGTCTACGGCCTGGGCGGATGGAGTGCACATTTAGGTCGATTTTCGCGCTTGTGTCTTTTTTGGTCCAATTCGCTTTGCGGGCGACGATTGGAAAGGCTCAGCGTTCGCACTCTGCGTGAATACGACAGCACTCTTCGTGAGGGGGAGGGAGTGTGCGATGCCCTATTGCATTACGCTCCGATCCAAAACCGACCGGCTGGTATGTCGGCGGCCACGGCTGGTCGACCGATCACAAGCGGCAAAAGCTTTTCGACCAGAAACGCGATGCCGGACCAGTATGCCATGAGCTGCGCAGCCTCTGCCCGCACAATCGCGCAGTCATCAACATTGAAGCAGTCCAGGACGACTCTTCTCTCGACGTGGCGCCGCCCTTGTCTGAGAGCTAAGGATCTCGCTCACCCGATCCGATCTGGGGGCGGGGAAGACTCGTGGACGCGCGACTCGGCCAGAAGGTATCGCCGGAGTTACTCGGCGATCAGGCGGCCGGACCACCCCAGTCTGCATCGGGGGAGTGAGGTGATGGGCGAAATCTCTGGCGTCGGACGTCCCGCGCAGTTGGGTAAGAGGATGTGGTCCAGCGGGTCGATGCGGGCGCAGATCGAGACGCTCATCCTCGCGACGAGCGGCGTCCAACTCGCCAACGGCTTCTTTAACACCTTGATCTCCTTGCGGGTGGTCATCGAGGATTTCGAGGCGACCATGGCCGGTCTCGTGCCGAGCAGCTATTTCGCCGGCTTCACATTGGCCGCGGTGCGCTGCGAACGGATCATAGAGAGGGTCGGGCATATCCGTGCCTACGCCGCCTTCGCCCCTTCCGTCAGCGAGTCGCCGAAAAAGACAACGGAGTAAGGGCGGATTTGATTGCATAGCTAATACGATCCGCCCGCGCAATCGCACTCGGGTACGGTGAGGGTACCGGGACCGGCAATTCTCCCTGGTCAAACCGTGCGCAACGCAGGATCTCTGTGGCAAAAGCGGGTCTGCCTACGGCGAGTGCGGCAATCGCGGTCGCGACCGTGAGGCAGACAATCGGGTTCGGGATCGAGACGATAGCCCTATGCAGCGCCCCAGCCCGAGGCTCCGGCTCATCCTCGCGCACTTGGAACACCCCTCCGGGCGCTTGCACTCGATCCGGCCGATGCGGAAGCACATTCAGCCCGAGCCAGAGGAGTTTGCAACGGATTCCCCGCTGGAGCAAATGAGATTCGAACGCTCGGTCCCCGCGCCTGACAACGCCTTCGAGATCGTCCTCTTCTCCTATTCCGGCGTTCCTGTTCCAGCCAGAAACATCGTGCGCGCGTGAGAAAGGCTCGGGTTTACTGTGTTCCAGAGCTGTCGTGGGCTGGACGAAGCCCTGAACCTTTTCGCTCTTCCCAGTAGGCGGACGCGATCTCAATGGAGTCGCTCCAACAACAATCTCGCTCGCTGCAGATCGGCAGTGTCCAGCCCTTCCGAAAACCAGCCATAAAGCGGAGCGAGCAGATCCCGCGCCGCCGCCGTGTTTCCGTTCTCGCCCCAGTGGCGCGCCAAGGCAACGGCGGCACGCAATTCCCAAAGCCGCGCCTGCTGCCGCCGCGCGACCGCAGTGGCGGTTGTCAGTGCCGCCTCACCTGACTCGACCCGACCGACTTCCAGCTCTAATTCACCGAGCAGCCGATAAAGCTCGGCTTCAAACATACGCTCCCCGGTGGTCTCGATAGTCTCGATGCCTTCCTCAAGCAATCCAAAGGCGATGTCGTACTCGCGACAGCGCCTATGTGCCATTGCGAGGTGATAAAGATGGATAGGCCCGAAGAGTCCAACCTTGTTCCGCTGTAATCCTTGACGCACCTGACGCATGACCG
>DASQCY010000739.1:0-9496 GCA_035634495.1 Allostellaceae bacterium | reverse complement strand
GAAATGGTCGAGGCGCTCGGCAGAGAAACGAAAGCTCGGCGGGAATTGCCACAGCACCGGACCGAGCTTCTCCTCGAGCCGCAAGACGCCGGATGCGAAGAAATTGGCGAGCGGTGTCTCGATCTCGCGCAGCCGCCGGATGTGCGTGATAAAGCGCGGACCCTTGACCGCGAACACAAAACCCTCCGGGGTCTCGTCGTACCATCGGGCAAAGGAGTCGGAGTGCTGCAGCGCGTAAAACGTGCCGTTGATCTCGATCGTCTCGACCTGCCGGCTGGCATAGGACAGCTCGTCGGCTTGCAACAGGCCCGGCGGATAAAAGTTTCCGCGCCACGGCGCATAGGTCCAGCCCGAGATCCCGATCCGTACGAGCCCGGCGCGGCTCATCGCCCGACCCCCCGTGCCCGTGCTAAAAGACCGTCATGCTGACCCTTTCGGACGTGACCTACCGTGTCGGCGGGCGCACCGGGCGCCGGCTGCTCGACCACGCGAATGCCCAGATCTTCGAAGGGGCCAAGGTCGGGCTGGTCGGCCGCAACGGCGCCGGGAAATCGACCCTCCTCGACTTGATCCGCGGCGTCCTTCAGCCCGATGACGGGACGATCGAATTGCCGCGCGGCCATCGCATCGGCTTTCTCGCCCAGGAGGCGCCGAGCGGGGAGGGGACCCCGCTCGAGTCGGTGCTCGCTGCCGATCGTGAGCGGACGCGTCTGCTCGCGGAGCGGGAAGCCGGGGCGGAGCCGCTGCGCTTGGCCGAGATCGAGACGCGGCTCGTCGAAATCACCGCGCATTCGGCACCCAGCCGGGCGGCACGCATCCTCGCCGGGCTCGGGCTCAGCGAGCGTGCGCAGCACGAGCCGGTCGGCGACCTGTCGGGCGGCTGGCGGATGCGGGTGGCGCTCGCCGCGATCCTCTTCGCCGAGCCCGATCTGCTGCTGCTCGACGAGCCGACCAATCATCTCGACCTCGAAGCCGCACTCTGGCTCGAAGGCTTTCTGCGCAACTATCGGCGTACCCTGATCCTGGTCAGCCACGACCGCCATTTCCTGAACGCTGCGACGACACTAACGCTGCATCTCGATCGCGGAAAGCTCACCCTCTATTCCGGTGGCTTCGACGCCTATATGCGGGCGCGAACCGAGGCGGCGCGGCGGCTTGAGGTAATGGCGCGACGCCAGGCGTCGGAGCGGCAGAGAATGCAGGCCTTTGTCGACCGCTTTCGCGCTAAGGCCTCGAAGGCGCGCCAAGCGCAAAGCCGGCTCAAGGCCTTGGCCCGGCTCGAGCCGATCACCCTTTCCGCCGTGGAGCCGCCGCCGAAGATCCGCTTTCCGGACCCGCCGCATCTGCGCCCACCGCTGATCTCACTCGATTGGGTCAGCGTCGGCTATGTTCCGGGAAAGCCCGTGCTGTCGCGGCTCGACCTGCGGCTCGACCCCGACGAGCGGGTGGCACTGATCGGCGCCAACGGCAACGGCAAAACCACACTGGCCCGCCTGCTCGCCGGCCGCCTCGCCCCGTTCGGCGGAGAGATCATCCGCTCGCCGAAGCTCGCCTGCGGCTTCTTCGCCCAGCATCAGATCGAGGAGATGCGCCCCGAAGCCTCGGCCTTCGACCATCTCGCCGAGCTGATGCCCGACGCCCTGCCTGAGGCGGTGCGCGCACGACTCGGCAGCTTCGGCTTTGGCCAGGAAAAGGCCTTCGTGCCGGTCGCCGACCTCTCGGGCGGAGAGCGGGCGCGGTTGAACCTGGCGCTGGTCACCCACGCCGCACCCGCTCTGTTGATCCTCGACGAGCCGACAAACCACCTCGACATCGAAAGTCGCGAGGTTCTCGTCCAGGCGATCAACGAGTTCCCCGGCGCGGTCGTCTTGGTCAGCCATGACGAGCACCTGATCGAGCTGATCGCCGACCGGCTGTGGCTCGTCGCCGGCGGAACCGTACGACCCTTCGAGGGGGATCTCGAA
Organism: Allostellaceae bacterium; assembly: GCA_035634495.1. Lineage (GTDB taxonomy): Bacteria > Pseudomonadota > Alphaproteobacteria > ATCC43930 > CGMCC-115725 > AP-15. The sequence goes on along the minus strand of DASQCY010000739.1, from coordinate 7,532 downwards.
GACTACCGGCGGCTCGTGCTCGAACGCGGCGGATCGGGGGAAGGCGTGCGCTCGAATGGGCCCAATAGCCGCCGCGAGGCGCGACGCCTCGCCGCCGAGCGGCGGCGCGAGCTCGATCCGCTGCGCCAGCAGGCGCGCCTCGCCGAGGAGACCGTGGCGCGGCTGACCAAAGAGCGCGAGGCGCTCGACCGTTCCCTGGCCCAGGACAACGGCCTCTCACCCGCCGAGGCACTCAAGCGCCGCGCCGAGCTCGTGCGGCTGATCGAGCGCGCCGAAACCGATTGGCTCACCGCCGCCGAAGCAGTCGAGCGGGAAGCGCGCCCCCACCGCTGACGCGTCACCTCACCGAGAATGGCGCGTTATAGGGTCGGCCGAACGGAACACCAGCGGTCACCGTCTGGACCGGCTTCAAATAGGCGTTGCCGCCGCGGGTATTGTTGCGGGTATCGACAAAGCTCACCGGACCCTCGACCAGCTCCATGATCGCCACATCGCCGGGCGCGCCGGTCTGCAGGGTGCCGTGCTTTGGCAGCCGGTTGATGACTTTCGCGGGATTGATGGTGGCCATCGCGACGACCTGGTCGAGCGTGAACCCCAGGCCGAGGAACTTGCTCATCACCCAAGTCACATAGGGCATGCCCGGCGTGTTGCCGGAGAAGACATGGATGTCCGACGAGATCGTGTCGGGCGGACAGCCCTGCGCAATTGCCGCCTCGGCCACAGTGTAATCAAAACTGCCGCCGCCATGGCCGATATCGAAGACGACGCCGCGCTGCTTGGCGGCCAAGGCAGCTGGCAACAGGCGTCCGTCCTGAACGATATTGGTGAATTCGCCGGCCAGGTTCGGCGCACCCGAATAGCAGTGGGTCAGGATGTCTCCGGGCCGCATCAGATCGAGGATCTCGGACATCAGGGCCCGGGTCTCGACCCCGCCGATATGAACCATGACACGGCCTCCGGTTCCGGCCTGTTCGCAAGCCGCGATCGCCCGCTTCAGCGGCTCGATGCCGTTCTTGGCGATCACGTTCTCCGACATGCGCACCTTCGCCCCGATCGCGATGTCGGCGTTCTCGGCAATGGCCCTCGCGGCCACGCCCACATCGGCGACATTAATGTTCGTCAGCTCGGCGACCGGAAAAGACGCGAGCCCGGAATTGGCAATGTGTATGAAGGCGTAGAGGCGGGTACGCGTCTGCGCCACGATAAAGCGGCGGAACCCCGAGAAATTGTTGGCCCCGGCATCGCCTGCCGATACGCAGGTCGTCGTGCACTGATGGACGACGAGTTCGTCGGCCGGAATCCCAATCGCCGAGCCATACGGATAGACATGAGTGTGGAGGTCGACGAGACCCGGCGTCACGAGCTTCCCGGAAGCGTCGAGCACGCGCAGCGCGCGGGTCGCGGGGATTTCGGGCTCGACCGCTTCGACGATGCCGTAGCGAATGCCGATGTCGCGCTTGCCTCTGAGCGACTGGCTCGGGTCGAGCACGTCACCGTTTTTGATGACCAGGTCGAACTTGTCGTCCGGACCCATGACGGCGCGTGCCGAACCCGCAAAGGCGGTCGACGCGGCGATCGAGCCGGCGGCAACGAGAAACTCGCGTCGCGTCCCTCTCTCTTCCCGCTTGCGGGGCGAGGACTGGGCTACGGGGGGTTCTTCGACGGCTCTCTCGAACGCCGTCAAGGTCGCCTCGATCGCTTCTTTGGGCAGGTCGCGGGTGATGAACACCATACGGGTGCGGCGGTCCTCGCTCGGCCATTGCGGCAGCAGCACCGGCGGGTGAAAGAGGTGCTGCACCCCGTGCAATACGACGGGCTCGTCGGGACGGTCGCTGAGCGCCACGATCGCCTTCAGCCGCAGGAGGTCGTCGCCCCGCATTGTCGCCAACCCGTCGAGCCAACCGGATAATACGCCCCAAGTGATCGGCCGCTCGCGGGTGATGCAGAAGGCGCGAATGCGGTCGTCGTGCCGGTTGGGGTCGGGACGGTCGTCGTCGTGCTCGTGCCCGTGGTCGGCCGCAAAGGCCTCGTCGCGCAGCCAGCGCCGCACATCGACACTCTTGGTCGCCGGGTCGAAGAAGCCGAGATTGAAGAGCAGCGCCGGATCCACGGCGCCCTGCACCACCGGGATGACCGGAGCGCTCGGATTGAGCGCGGCGAGCCGGGCCTCGAACGCCTGCTGTACAGCGGGCTCGGCGAGATCAGTCTTGGTCAACAGCAGGCGGTCCGCCACTGCCGCCTGCTTGACCGCCTCGGGCTGCCGGTCGAGCGTGCCGGCCCCGTTGACCGCGTCGACAGTCGCGACAACACCGTCGAGCATGTAGCGCGCGGCAACGATCGGTTCGGTCATCAAGGTGTGCAGGAGCGGTGCCGGATCGGCGAGGCCGGTGGTCTCGATCACGACGCGGGTGAAGAACGGAACCTTGCCCTTGACCCGGTCAACGAACAGGTTGGTCAGAGTATCGACAATGTCATTGCGCACGGTGCAGCAGAGACACCCGCTGTTGAGCAGTACGACGTCCTCGCTGGAGCGCTCGACGAGGAGATGGTCGATGCCGACATCACCGAATTCGTTGACGATAACCGCCGTCGCGGCCATCCCGGGCTCTTTCAGCAAATGATTGAGCACGGTCGTTTTGCCGCTGCCGAGAAAGCCGGTCAGCAGGGTCACCGGGATCAGGGAGGCGGGTTCATCAGAGTTCATGCGCGGGCTTTCTGGCGACAGGATGAAGGTGATATGACACACGATGCGCTCGAGCGATATGTGCCGGTGTCTCGCGGCTCTTTGTTTCATTTTCGCCTGGTCCGCCCGGTGCGTCTCGGCAGCGGAGCCGCGGGTCCGAGTGCTTGTCTCCTTCAGCATCCTCGAAGACATCGCGCGCGAGGTTGGCGGCGGCGACGCCGTGGTGACAAGCCTGGTCGGGCGCAATACGAATGAGCACGTCTTCGAGCCGAGTCCGGATCAGGTTCGCCTGTTGGCCCATGCCCAGCTCTTCATCGTCAACGGTCTCGGCCTCGAAGGGTGGCTGACGCGGCTGGTCGCGGCCGCGCGATACGGCGGGCCGGTCGTCATAGCCACAGAGGGGATCACTCCGATCACCACAACCGAGGCTGGCGAGGCAACACTCTCGCCCGACCCACATGCCTGGCAGGATGTGAGCAACGGCATCGTTTACGCGCGAAATATTGCGCGGGCTTTGGCCGGCGTCGATCCGGCGCGCGCCGAAGTCTATCAACAGCGGTTCGGCCATTACGAGGCGGAGCTCGAGGCGCTCGACCGGCATGCGCGTGGAGAGTTGGGATCGATTCCCGCCGAGAAACGGCGGGTGATCACGACCCATGACGCTTTTGCCTATTACGGGAGGGCCTATGGGGTCATGTTCATGGCCCCCGAAGGGGTCAACACCGAAAGCGAGCCCTCGGCCAAAACCGTCGCCGCGCTGATCCGGCAGATCCGCCGCGAGGGCATCAAGGCGCTCTTTCTCGAAAACATTTCCGATCCGCGGCTGATGGAAGAAATCGCACGAGAGACCGGCGCCGGGCTTGGGCCGCCGCTCTATTCCGACGCCCTGTCGGGACCGGACGGGCCGGCCCCGACTTATATACGGATGATCGACTACAACACCGCGGCGCTGAAGGAAGGCATGCTCAAGAATTGACCCCCTCCCTTCCCTTCCCCGCAAGCGGGTGAGCCCCCGGACGGCCGCCCGCCAGGGCGGGCGTTCCGGGGGTAGGGTGGAGGCGCCCAGACTGGGCCACGACCGAGACGCGGTCAAAATCGGCGGCGACCCGCACCCTCGGAAAAAGACGGGCGGCTTCCGACAGGATCTCCTCGGCCTTGTAACGGCCGGAAATGTGGGTGAGCAGCAATTCGCCGGCCTCGGCCTCGCGTGCGAGCCCGGCGGCCGCCGTAGCAGTCAGATGCCCGCGCGAGCGAGCCAGGCCCGCATCACGCTCGAGAAAAGTCGCCTCGATGACCAGTGCGTCGGCCCGGTGGACCGGCTCGATCAGCGAGACAACCTCCTCGGCATCGCCGACGATGGCGAGCTTGGCGCCGGCAACGCTCGGGCTTAGAACCATCTCCGGAGTGACTGAGCGGCCGTCGGCGAGCACGATCGGATCGCCGCGGGCGAGTGCCGCGCGGTCCGGCCCCTCTGGCACGCCGAGCGCAACGAGGCGGTCGGGAAGCAGCCCTCGTCGCGCGTCCTCTTCGAACAGGTAACCGAGGCTCTCGGTGCCCCGGTGCGCCACCGGTAGGGCGGTGATGCGCCACCCTGGTCGGGACAATACCAGGCCCGGCGAGACGGCGCACAATCGATATCCGGCCTCGCGCTCGGATCCAATCGTGGCGGAAAGATAACGGCGCGCGAAGGCAATGGTCTCGCGGCTGCCGATGATCTCGATCGGGCCTTCGAGCTGGTAGAGCTGGCGCGTAGCGAGGAGCCCCGCCAGCCCTGCCACATGATCCAGGTGCATGTGGGTCAGCAGCACGTGGCCCAGACCACGAAATCCGAGCCGGGCGCGCATCAGCTGGCGCTGGGTCCCCTCGCCGCAATCGACGAGGAACCGAGCCGACCCGCGGGCGATCAGTAATGCCGGCGAGCCCCGCTCGGCGGAGGGCACCGCCGCGGCGGTGCCGAGAAAGACGAGCTCGAACATGTGACCTGTCGAAGATTAGAGTCGGGGAGGAAGTCCTCGGCAAATGCGTAAGACGGCGTAGAGGATATGGTGGCGAGGCCCGGCCGCAAGCCGAGGGACTGCGATGTACCGAGTGGTTTATTGGACCGGGGTGACGGCGTTCGTCGCGTGGATCGTATTTTCCGCTTATAGCGCTCTCAACGGCCTGTAAACCTCAGCTTGGGCCTGGCCGCGGCGCAGGGAACAGATCCTCGGTCCAGCCGCGCAGCCGGTAGCCGACGAGACCCGCCCACTCCTTGCCGGCGATCGTGCTCGTGCCGAGCCCGTCGAGCAGGTTGAAATTCGCCCGCAGACCCGTTCTTGGATCGACCTTGAAGTCGACCGGGTAGGCGATCACCGGCCAATCCACGGCGCGGAACGCCGCAACCGCGCGCGGCATATGAAACGCAGAAGTCACGAGAACCCAGTTCTGGCCAGCGACGGGCCGGATCTGCTCCTTGGCAAAGACCGCGTTCTCATGGGTGCTGCGAGAGCGGTCCTCGACGATGATTCGCGACGCGGGGATGCCTTCTTCGAGCATGAAGCCCGCCGTCGCGCGCGACTCGCCAAACCCGACCGGGAAGAGCTCTCCTTCCCCACCAACCAGCGCAAGCTTTGCCTCGGGATGTTTCCGGGCCAGTACGACACCGCCGAGGACCCGGGCGATCGAGCCGTTGAACACCGCCTCTCCGTAAGCCAGCGAGATCCTCGGATCCACCGCACCACCGAGCACCAGAATCCCGTCGATCCGGTCGGGCAGCATGGGCGGTCGCGGAAAGCGCTGTTCGAGAACCAGTAGCATGGCGGGCCCAACCGGTGCGACCGCGAGCAACAGGAGGCCGATCGCCGAGAGGACGACAAGCAGCTCGCCGCGCCGGCGCCCACGCAGCAAGAGGAAGACGCCGGCGAGGAGACACAGCAGCAGCAGGTTGCCAGGTTGCAGCAATGCCCAAACGAGCTTGCCGAAAACAAAGGTCATCGCACCCCCTCGGTCCGACGAGTGTCCCGCGGCGAAAATCCTCTGCCCCCGACACCGCGGCGGACCTATGATGCGATCATCCGACATATCGGCAAGCGGGTTTATCCCCATGAGCGACATCCAGCACTACATCGACGGCAAGCGGGTCGACGGAACGAACGGGCGATCGGGCGACGTCTACAACCCGGCGACCGGCGAGCGGACAGGCCGCGTCGCTTTCGCCGGCCCCATCGAGGTCGACCGGGCGGTGCGGAGTGCGGCTGCGGCCTTTCCGGCCTGGGCGGCGACACCGCCGCTGACCCGCGCGCGCATCCTGTTTAAGTTCCGCGAGCTCCTCGATCGCGACGCCGGCGCTCTAGCCCGGTTGATCAGCGAAGAGCACGGCAAGGTGCTGTCCGACGCCGCGGGCGAGGTGGTGCGCGGCAGCGAGGTCGTCGAATTCGCCTGCGGCATTCCGCATCTCCTGAAGGGCGAATTCACTGAGCAAGTCGGCCGCGGCATCGACAGCTGGTCGGTGCGCCAGCCTCTGGGCGTTTGCGCGGGGATCACCCCGTTCAATTTTCCGGCAATGGTGCCGATGTGGATGTTTCCGGTCTCGCTTGCCTGCGGCAATACCTTTGTGCTGAAGCCGTCGGAACGCGATCCCTCGCCTGGGTCGCGGATCGCCGAATTGCTGACCGAGGCCGGGCTGCCGCCTGGTGTTTTCAACGTCGTCAACGGCGACAAGGAGGCAGTCGACGCGCTATTGCATCACCCCGATGTCGCCGCGGTCAGCTTTGTCGGCTCGACGGCGATTGCCCAGTACATCTATGCGACCGCAGCGCAGACCGGCAAACGGGTGCAGGCACTGGGCGGCGCCAAGAACCACATGGTGGTGATGCCGGACGCCGACCTGGACCAGGCGACCGACGCCCTGATGGGTGCCGCCTACGGCTCGGCCGGCGAGCGCTGCATGGCGGTGTCGGTCGCGGTCGCGGTCGGCGGGGTCGGCGATAAGCTGCTCGACAAGCTGGTACCGCGCGTCCGCGCGCTGAAGATCGGGCCCGGCACCGATGCCGAAGCGGAGATGGGCCCGCTCGTCACCCGTCAGCATCTCGACCGGGTGCGCTCCTATGTCGATCTCGGGATCCAGGAGGGGGCCAAACTCGTCGTCGACGGGCGCGGCCTCAAACTGCAGGGCTATGAGAACGGCTTCTTTCTCGGCGGCTGCCTGTTCGACGAGGTCGCCCCCGAGATGCGGATCTACAAGGAGGAGATCTTCGGCCCGGTTCTGTCGGTCGTGCGCAGCCCCGATTTCGACCATGCCACGAAGCTCGTCAACGACCACGAATACGGCAATGGCGTCGCGATCTTCACCCGCGACGGCGACGCGGCGCGTGAATTTTCGAACCGGATCCAGATCGGCATGGTCGGCATCAACGTGCCGATCCCGGTGCCGATGGCGTTTCACAGCTTTGGCGGCTGGAAGCGCTCTTTGTTTGGCGATATGGCGGTGCACGGCCCCGAAGGCGTGCGCTTCTATACGCGGCTTAAGACGATGACCGCGCGTTGGCCCGCCGGCATCCGTGCCGGTGCGGAATACGTCATGCCGACGATGCGGTAGATAAGCTCCGCCCGTGGTCAATCCCCCGAGTCCATCAGGGCTGCCCCCAGTCGCTCTGAGCTTCGACGGTCCGCTCGGGCGAAAAATCATCGAGTTGCACGTCTGGGCGGTGGGCGAGGGCCTGCGCGGGACCGAGGCCGCTCCCCTGTTCGATGGTCTTTGTCAGCGCCTCGTCGATGCCGGCGTGCCGTTGTGGCGAGCTTTTGCCGGGATGCGCACATTGCATCCGCAATGGGGTGGCTATGGCTACACCTGGTTGCGCCACCTCAACGC
>DASQCY010000738.1:0-3500 GCA_035634495.1 Allostellaceae bacterium | reverse complement strand
GCCTTTTCGATCGTCAGCTTCATCGCCCGCTCGTTGACGACGTAGCCAAAGCCCCAATGGCCGTCGACGACCGTCGTGGTCGGCGATTCCTGCACGATCTTCCATGGCGCGCCGGGAACGATGTGCCCGAGTTTGATGCGCTCGATATAGGTCGGGATCTGGATCACCCCGTGCGAATCGTGGCCGGCGAGGTTGGCGGCAACGACGTGCCGCATAACGGTCTCCGCCTCCGGGGGCGGCGTCCCCGCCGCAATGAACAGTGCGCGGCCGATCTCGCTCAGGCGTTCGGCCGGAATTTTCGGCATTGTATTTCCTCCTTAATGGGCCGCGCCGAAGCCGGTCGGGTCGACCTTCAGTCCATAGAAGCGCTGCGGGTTGTCGAAGAAGATCTTGCGCTTTAGCTCGACCGCCAGGTCGTTGCGGTCGGCGAGGGTTGCTACGGCATTCGGAAACTGGCCGTCCCAGTGCGGGTAGTCGGAGGCGAACAGGATGTTGTCCTCGGGGAAGAAGTCCGGCACGTAGCGCAGGGTCTTCTCCTCGGGTTCGCACGATACGAACACCCGGCCGCAAGTCATGTATTCCGAGGGCTTGGCCTTCAGAAGCGGCGCATCGAAGGCGCGATATTCGTACTCCTCGTCCATATGCTCCATCCAGAACGGAACCCAGCCGATGCCCGCCTCAAGAAAGGCGACGCGCAGATCCTGATACTTCTCCAGAAGACCGCTGTAGATGACCGCCGTGCAAGCGATCAGCTGCTCCGGCGCGTGCGAAAGGGTATGGACCTGCAGAAAATTGTCGAAATGGCAGAGCGGGTCCATGGTGTCGCTGCCCGAGGCGTGGAAGGCGACGGCGACCCCCTGGCGCGCGCACTCTTCGTAAAACGGCCAGAAATCGCGGTGCGCGACATTGCGGCTGCGGTCGAAGGTGTTGACCATGACCCCGACCATCCCGAGCTTGGAGACCGCGCGCTCCATCTCGGTAATGGCCGCCTTGACGTCGGCATGCAACGGCACGAGGGCAACACCGGTCAGACGTTTGCGATCGGCTGAGCACCAATCGTAGAGCCAGTCGTTGTAGGTCCGGGCCAAGGCGATGGCATAGTCGGCCTCGCGCACCCGCGAAAGGAATAACCCTCCGGTCGGATAGATGATCTGCAGGTCGATGCCTTCACGGTCGTTATCGGCAAGGTTCTGAGCCGGCGTTTCTGGGCGCTTGTTGATCGTGCCGTTTTGGTTGCGGTCGAAACCGTCACTAGGGTGAATGAAGTTGCGCTTGCGGTAGCGCTCAGGCAACCGCTCGCGATACATAGGCTCCGCATCGACGGCATGGCCGTCGGCGTCGATGATCACCATGCCGTTTTTCACGCATACCTCCTTGTCGGCCGGGTGCGGCTTATACCATGTGGCGGCGGCCCGGGGTACCGGGACCGGCGGCCGGCGTGTTACCGCCGTGTGACAAGCGGCCAGGGCCACTTGTATACTTGGACACAATGATTTCGAGCCAATGATGATCCCACTGCGAAGGCTCGAGGAGTGAGGGGAGACAGCACCCCGCCGGCCGCCAACCGCGGCCTGACCACCGCGACGATCATCTGCGCCTGCATCATGCAGGGGCTCGACACGACGATCGTCAATGTCTGCCTGCCCCACATCCAGGGCAGCATGTCGGCCTCGCAGGACCAGATTTCGTGGGTATTGACGTCCTACATCGTTTCTTCGGCGATCATGATGCCGCTGACCGGCTGGCTCGCCGGCCACTTCGGCGTCAAATACATCTTCTTGGCCTCGGTCATCGGGTTCACCCTCGCCTCCGCTTTGTGCGGCGCCGCGACGAGCCTCACCCAACTCGTGCTCTACCGCGTTCTGCAAGGCGTATTCAGCGCGGGGCTGGTGCCGCTCGGCCAGGCGACGCTGTTCACGATTTACCCGCGCGAGCGCCACGGCTACGCGATGGCGATCTTCAGCACCGGGGCGATGATGGGGCCGATCATCGGCCCGACGCTCGGCGGCTGGCTAACCGAGAACCTCGATTGGCGCTGGTGCTTCTACATCAACCTGCCGGTCGGGGCATTGTGCGCGCTCGGCGTCTTTATCTTCATCCGCCAGACCCGTGCTATGCGGCGCGACGAATTCGATATGTTTGGCTTTGTGATGCTCAGCATCGCGGTCGGCTCATTGCAGTTGATGCTTGATCGCGGCCAGCTCAAGGACTGGTTTCATTCGACCGAAATTTGGGTGGAGGCAACGATCTCGGCGCTTTGTTTCTATCTGTTGGTTGTCCACACCATGACAACCGGCGCCCGATCGTTCATAAATCGTGAATTACTCAAGAGTCCGAACTTTGTTGCCGGCAGCTTGCTGATGTTCGGGGTCGGGATGATCCTCAGCGGCACATTGGCGCTGATGCCGTCGATGATGCAGGAACTGATGAACTACCCGGTGTTCGACGCCGGATGGATGATGGCACCGCGCGGGTTCGGCACGATGCTGGCGATGTTCCTGGTCGCCCGAATGATCGACAAAGTCGACAATCGCCTGTTCATCCTGGTCGGGTTCCTGTTGACCGCGGCGTCGCTGTGGCAGATGACCGGGTTTTCGCTATATATGGGCTCTGGCCCGATCCTGTTCGCCGGGTTCGCCCAGGGCTTCGGGCTCGGCTGCACCTTTGTACCGCTCAATCTGTTAGCACTGTCGGGTCTGCCGCACCACATCCTGACCCAGGGAACCGCGATCCGCGCTTTGACGCGCATGCTCGGCGGCAGCATTGGCATCGCCATTCTCGAGACCCAGCTCACCCAGAATACCCAGATCGTCCACTCCCATCTGATTGAGCACCTGCGCCCGGACAACCCGCTTGCCCAGTGGCCGTATTTGGCGGCGCCCTACAGTCTGACCCATCCCTCGGGGATCGCCGCGCTCAATCAAGAGGTCACCCGGCAGGCGGCGATGATCGCCTACAATGACGATTTCGCGCTGATGCTGGGCGTCATTCTCGTCTCTCTGCCGTTATTGCTCTTGGTCCGCGGTCCGCGCCGCCAGTCGATACCCGCAGCGGCGGACGATTAGACTGGGGCGTCGTCGCTCGACGGCTTCAGGAATTTGTAGACCGACGAGAAATCTTCGCGGCCGAGACCGTGCGAGGAGGCCATTCGATAGAGCTGTTGGGCGGCGGGCGCCACGACCACCGGCAACCGCTTTTCGCGTGCGGCGCTGACCGCAAGGCCTAAATCCTTCGCCATCAGGTCTGTCATGAAACCCGGCATATATTGTCGGCTCGACGCCGCGCTCTCGACGATCCCGGGAACCGGGTGCATCTGCTCCATGACCCAGGTCGCGCCCGAGGATTTGGCGATCACACTGGTCAGGATTTTCGGGTCGACGCCGAACGCCTCACCGATCCGAAACGCCTCGCTGACAGCGACGGCCACCGTGCCCGCGATCAAATTGTTGCACAGCTTCGCGACTTCGCCTGCGCCGACCCCGCCGACATGAATGATGTTG
>DASQCY010000737.1:0-4263 GCA_035634495.1 Allostellaceae bacterium | reverse complement strand
CGCCGAGACCCTACTCGCCTCAGTGCGCAAAACACGCCGAGCCGTGATCGTCGACGAAGGCTGGCGCAGCGGCAGCCTCTCAGCCGAAATCAGCGCGCGCATCATGGAGGGGGCGTTCTGGGAGCTCGACGCGCCAGTCGGCCGCGTATGCAGCGCCGAGGTGCCGATCCCTTATCCCCATCATCTCGAAGAGGCAGCATTGCCGCAGCCGGCGGCGATCGTCGCCGCAGCGAAGGCGGCCCTGGGCGGGTGATGAGCGAGTTCCGCATGCCCTCGCTCGGCGCCGACATGGAAGCCGGGACACTGGTCGAATGGCTCAAGCGGCCGGGCGACCGGGTGCGGCGCGGCGATATCGTCGCCGTTGTCGAAACCCAGAAGGGCGCCATCGAAGTCGACATTTTCGAGGAGGGCGTGATCGAGCGCTGGCTCGTCGAGCCGGGCACCACGGTACCTGTCGGCACACCGCTCGCAGTAATCGCCGATACCCGGCCTGCGGTCGCGGTGGCAGAAATGGAGGTTGCGGCGACCGTGACGCCAACGCCCGCGCCGGCAGCGCCGCCCTCAATGCCCCCGCTCCTCGAACCGCGGACCGGGGCAGGCCGCCCGCGTGTGTCGCCTGCCGCCCGCCGATTGGCCGCCGAGCGCGGGGTCACACTCGATCGGCTAACCGGGAGCGGGCCCGGGGGTGCGATCCTCTATGCCGATGTCGAGCGCGCGGCAGCCGAAGCGGCGCCTCGCCCGGCGGAGCCAAAGCGCCTCGATCTCGCGGAGATGCGGCGTGCGATCGGCGCGGCGATGGCGCGCTCGAAGCGCGAGATCCCACATTACTATCTGAGTACAACTGTCGACCTGACCCGAAGTCTCGCCTGGCTGGAGGAGACGAATGCGACCCGTGCGCCGGCGCAACGGTTGCTGCTCGCGGCATTGCTGATCAAGGCGGTTGCGTGGGCTCTCGGCGAGGCCGCGGAGTTCAACGGGTTTTTCACCGCCGAAGGGTTTCAGCCCGGTGCCGGCATCCATATCGGGACGGCGATTGCAATCCGCGGCGGCGGGCTGATCGCACCGGCCATCCGCGACGCAGACAAGCTGTCACTCGAAGCGTTGATGGCGCAGCTGCGCGATCTCGTCGCCCGCGCTCGCAGCGGTGCACTGCGCAGCTCCGAGCTGTCGGATCCGACGATCACGGTCACCAACCTGGGAGAGCGCAGCGTCGAGACGGTGTTCGGCGTCATCTATCCGCCTCAGGTCGCGCTCGTCGGCTTTGGTATGCCAGTCGAGCGGCCTTGGGTCGTCTCCGGGGAGGTTGCGGCCCGGCGCGTGCTGACGACAACCCTCGCCGCCGACCACCGCGCCAGCGACGGCCATCGCGGTGCCCTCTTCCTGGCCAATATCAACCGCAAACTGCAAAGCCCGGAGACATTGTGACACGCAACGATATCACCGCTGTCTTGATCGATGAGCTCGGCCGGATTGCGCCCGAGATCGACGCGAGCCGGCTCGATCCAAATGCCGAACTGCGCGAGGAGCTCGATATCGACTCGATGGATTTCCTCAATCTGGTTACCGGGCTCAGCGAGCGGTTCGAGATCGATATCCCTGAAATCGACTACCCGAAGCTCGCCACGCTCGGCCACGCGATCGACTATCTGGTGCAACGACTGGGAAGTGCCGCATAAGCTGCGGCACTCGATCGCTTCAAATCGTCGGCACTATGCTTACTCTGAGCGCGCAGAACGCTCCCGCAACGGGGCGATCTGCAGGCCGGCCGCAGCTTGGCAATGCAAATCATCACTGACGCATAGGCCCAGTCGAGCCCGCTCTTGAGAGAGACGGAAGACGTGGCGATCGGCCTGGCGGACGCCCGACCGCGTCGGTTGGCCGTCACGTCACCGCGCCGGCGGTAACTTTGCGGAAGCGCGCCAGCGCGAGGCCGAGAAACAGCCCGCCGATTAGCGCGACGATCAGGAACTGAGGCCAAACCACTGCGAAACCGGCGCCGCGATAAAGGATCGCCTGCGCGAACGAGACGAAATGCACAGTTGGCGATGCTTGCGCTATCGTTGCGAGCCACGGCGGCATACTCTCGAGGGGCGTGTTGCTGCCTGAGAGCATGTTCAGCGGCAGGAAGACCAGCAGGTAGAGCAGGCCGAGCTGCGGCATCGACCGCGCGATCGTTCCAAGGAAGATGCCGATCGCGGTGGCAAAGAACAGATAGACCGCAACACCCAGCAGAAACAGTGGGGTCGAACCGGCGATCGGGATGCCGAGCAGCCCGCGCACGACAAGATAAAGCGACAGGCCGACCGCGACGACGATGACCAGACCATTGGCCCAGATCTTGGACATCGCGATCTCGAACGGGGTCAGCGGCATGACCAGGAGATGATCCATTGTGCCGTGTTCACGCTCGCGAATGACGGCGGCTCCCGCCAGGACGATCGCCAGCATCGTGACGCTGTTGATGATGCCCATCACGCTGGTGAACCAGGCTGTCTCGACATTCGGGTTGAAGGCGATACGCACGACGAGATTGACAAGCGACAGATGGGTGCCCTCCGCCCGCGACAGGAAATTGGCGACCTCGGTCGTTATGATCTGCTGTGCATAATCGGCCCCGATCCCGGCCTGAACCGACGCCGTGGCATCGACGTTGAGTTGGATCGCGGGCCGGCGGACAGCGAGGACATCGCGTGCGAAATTCGGCGGGATGTCGATCACGAACGTATATCTCCCGGCGTTCATCAGCGGTACGATATCCCGTTCGGCGATCGGCTGCGGCGTCTGGAAATAAGGCGGCAGGAACGCATGCGCGATCCGCCGCGACAGTTCCGAATGGTCCTCGTCGACAATAGCGATCGACGCATTGTGCACTTCCTGCGAACTGCTCTGCGCTTGCGCGATAATGGCAAGCGAGAATGCATAGATGACCAGTCCCAACAGCACGAAATCGCGCATAAAGCTGGGCAATTCCTTTGTGCCGAGCCAGAAGATGTTCTCGAGCGCTCGCATCGGGCGGGGTCGGCCTAGCGTTCCTGCTTGCGCAGCAACAGGATGCTCAGCATCGTCAGCGCCGGGATGAAGACGGCGAGAGCGCCGATGTTCATAGCGAGGTCGGAAAAGCCAAGGCCCTTCGTGAAGGTGCCGACGCTGACCGGCAGGAAGTAGGTCATCGGAAACAGGCGGCCCATGATCCGTGCCATGCCCGAGAGCGAGGACACCGGAACCATCATGCCGGCAAACATCGTGGCCGGCAGGACGGTTAAAATCGCCGTGCCGAAAAGTGCCGCGATCTGGGTGCGGGCGAAGGCTGAGACCAGCATCCCGTAGGCCGTCGTCGCGCTGACGTAGATCAGCGTGCCGAGGAGCAGCGTGAGAAAGCTTCCCTTGAGCGGCACCTCGAAGACGAACAATGCCATCGTGAACATCAGCGCGAAATTGACCATCGCCAGCCCGACGTACGGCACCTGCTTGCCCAGCAGAAATTCGAGGCGGGTCACTGGAGTCACGTACAAGTTGGTGATCGAGCCGAGCTCCTTTTCGCGCACGATGGCGAGCGCCATCAAGATCGCCGGGAACAGTGCGAGCTGCATCGCCAACTGCGCCGGCACCATTGCATAGACGCTCTGAAAATCTTGGTTGTACTTGAACCTGATTGCGACATCAGCAGCCTGAGGTAGCGCTTGCTGTGTCGTCTTCACCGCCGGGTCGGCCAAATAGAGTTGATGCATGGCCTCGAGGTAGCCGCGGATCGTCTGGGCGATGAACGGCCTCGCCCCGTCGATCCAGGCGGCGGCCCAGGCGGACCGGCCGCGTGCGATGTCGCGGCCAAACCCGGGCGGGATTTCGATGCCGGCGCCGATGTCCCCGCTTGCGAGCCGCTTCTCCAGATCGGCGTAATCGGTAAGCGACGGCTTCTCGACAAAGTAGGACGAGCCGCGCAGCTCCTCGAGATAGGCGCGGCTTTCGTGGCTCTGGTCGTGGTCGAGGACGGCGAAGGTGAGAGAGTTTACGTCGGTCGAGATCCCGAAGCCGAAGACGAGCATCAGGAATGTCGTGCCGAACAGCGCGAAGCCGAGCCGGATCGGATCGCGTACGAGTTCCAGCGTTTCGCGGATCGTGCAGGCGACAAGACGCCGCAGACTGAAGGATGAGCCGCTGCTCGGCGGTCGCTCCGCGCCGCTCGCTCCGGCGGTCTCCGGGGCTGCAGCGGCGGGCTCCGCCGTCGTGGCGATCCCACGCGATCCCGTCGCCTCCTCGAGGTAG
>DASQCY010000736.1:0-4303 GCA_035634495.1 Allostellaceae bacterium | reverse complement strand
GCTTGCCGGGTCGGTTTCACCGCCGATCGAGCGCGCAATCGCGCTCTTCACAGTATTTTCCCGTCCCGCAGGGAAAAACCGATGGTTTGCAACGACACGCCGACGGACTAAGCTGCAGCGATCTTCGGCGCCGGGCGTCGGCTGCGGCGAAGCCCCGAACATTCGAGAGCACGGCGGGAGCGGTCTCGTCGCGGTTCGGCCGTGCCGCCGAGCCCGGATCTGGAGATGTTGGATGAAAGGTCAGCCTAAAAAGACGATCAAACTCGCCTTGCAGGGCGGCGGCTCCCACGGCGCTTTCACCTGGGGTGTTCTCGACCAGCTCCTCGAGGACGAGCGAATTTGCATCGAGGCCGTCAGCGGCACCAGCGCCGGCGCCATGAATGCGGTGGCACTCGCCGACGGCATGGCGCGTGGCCCAGCCGAAGCGCGCGGCTGCCTCGAAAAATTTTGGTCGGCTACCAGCGCCGCAGCTCAATACAGCCCGATCCGCCGGTCCATCTTCGACGCATTCATGGGGCATTGGAGCCTGGACACCTCGCCGGCCTACATTTTGATGGACCATCTTTCACGGGTCCTTTCACCCTATGATACCAACCCGATGAACTTCAATCCGCTTCGCGACGTCGTCGGTAAGTGCGTCGACTTCGACGCGGTCAACGACGCGAGGGGCCTCAAAGTCTTTCTGGCAGCGACCAATGTCCGTACCGGCCGGCCGAAGATTTTCCGGCAACCCGAGATTCGGCTCGACTGCGTGATGGCGTCAGCTTGTCTGCCGTTTATGTTCAAAGCCGTCGAAATCGATGGCGAGGCTTATTGGGATGGGGGTTACATGGGTAATCCGGCCCTCTTCCCGCTCGTCGACGAATGCGATGCCGGCGACATCGTCGTGATCCAGATCAACCCGTTCTACCGCCCGAGTGTTCCGCAATCGGCGCGAGACATCCAGAATCGGCTGAACGAGATCACATTCAATACGGCCCTGCTCAAAGAGCTCCGCTCGCTCGCCTTCCTCTGGGAAATCATCCACTATGAAAACCTCGAGCGCGAGCGCTTCCGCGACGTGCACGTCCATGCAATCCACGACGAGAAGACGATGCTCGGGCTCGGCGTATCCAGCAAGCTCAATGCCGAATGGGCCTTTCTCACGCATCTCCGAGACTGCGGTAGAAAGGCGGCGCAGGACTGGCTGGCGCAGCATTATGACGATCTCGGGGTCCGAAATACCCTCGACCTTTCCTGGATTTATGACGAGAGCCTTAAGCCGGCACACCTCCCGGAGGGCGCAGCGCGCGGAGCTGCCATCAAAGAAGCGGCCGGATGACCGGTTTGCTCCGAGGACTGCGCTGCTGAACAGCGGGTGACACGGTGGGACTGTTCGGTATCCTGCTCGGCCTCGCGCTTCTGGTCTGGCTGGCGTATCGCGGCTGGAGCATTTTGTTGCTGGCCCCCGGGGCGGCCCTGATCGCCGCCGCTTTCGCAGGAGGACCGACGCTCCCCTACTGGACGCAGACCTTCATGGACAACGCGTCGCGCTTTATCGCCCAGTTTTTCCCGTTGTTCTTGCTTGGGGCCCTGTTCGGCAAGCTGATGGAGGACAGTGGGTCGGTTGCCGCGATCGCCAGTTTCATGACCGAGAAGCTGGGGCCGCAGCGCGCAATCCTCACCGTCGTGCTTGCCGGCGCGCTGGTCACTTACGGCGGCGTCAGCCTGTTTGTCGCGTTCTTTGTTCTGGTGCCGATGGCGCAAGCCGTGTTCCGCACTGCGGAGATTCCTAATCGGCTGATTCCCGCCACGGTCGCTTTGGGCACTTCGACTTTCACGATGTCGGCAATGCCCGGAACGCCGGCCATCCAAAATGCGATCCCGATGCCGTTCTTTGGCACCACGCCATTGGCAGCGCCCGGTCTCGGGATCATTGCTTCCGCGATCATGCTCGCCTTCGGCTTATGGTGGCTGGGGCGCGCTGCCACCGCGGCCCGCCACAGGGGCGAAGGATTTGGTTTAGCCTCCTCCATTCCGGTCGACGCGGCGGTCGAAGACGAAACCGTGCGCCAGCGAGCCACCACTTCGCACGACTTCGATCCCCCCGAGGTCGATCGTGGCCGCCCGAGCCCAGAGACGCCACCGATCGGTTTGGCGGCGTTACCGCTCCTCGTAGTTGTCAGCGTCAATGTTCTGATGACGTTGGTCGTTCTCCCAAGCCTCGACGTGTCGTTCCTGGCCAAGGAGCAGTTTGGCGCGACGTCGCTCGCCGCCGTGGGCGGAGTGTGGTCGGTGGTGAGCGCCCTGATGACTGCGATTGCCACCGTCGTCGTCGTCAATTGGCGGCGCCTGCCCGAGGTGCGCGCGACAATGGATTCGGGCGCCAACGCGTCGGTTCTGCCGATTTTGAGCGTCGCCAGCCTTGTCGGCTTTGGCGCCGTTATCGCAGCGGTACCGGCATTCGCCATCGTACGCGAGTGGGTGCTGTCGATCGGCGGAGGCCCTCTCGTCTCGCTGGCCGTGGCAACCAATTTGCTCTCCGGCTTGACCGGTTCGGCTTCTGGTGGTCTGACGATCGCGCTCGATGCGCTGGGCGGCACCTACATGCGCCTTGCTGCTGAGCACGCCATCGACCCCTCCCTACTGCACCGTATCGCCGTCCTGAGCGCCGGAACACTCGACAGCTTGCCGCAGAATGGTGCGGTGGTAACCTTACTCGCAGTCTGCGGCTCGACGCATCGAGAGAGCTATTTCGACATTGTCATGGCCGCGATTGTCGGGCCAGTCATCGCTCTTGCCGCAGTGATCGCTCTCGGCTCGGCATTCGGTTCATTCTGAGCTTGCAGACCCAGTTTGTGATAATGGCGCTTGTCATCGTCATTTTTCCGTTGTCTGAGGGGAGGAGCAGTCATGACATTGAAGAGATGGACCGTCGCTGCGGCGCCGGTATTGCTCCCACCTTGTGCGGCGCACGCCGCCAACGAAGCGAATTTCACTGCCGGGACCGTGGGGAACCTGGAGGAGCTCTGCACTGCAACACCGGACACCGCGATCGGGACGGCGGAAGTCAATTTCTGCGAAGGCTTCGCGCAGGGTGCGTTTTCCGTGGAAATGCAGAACCTGGCGGCATTCCGCGGACCGAAGCTGTTCTGGATGCCCAATCCTCTGCCGACGCGCAACGAGGCGCTCAGCGTTTGTCAAATGGGCACGCGCCTCGCCGGATCGCATGCCGGCTCCATCCACCCGACGGGCTGTTCCGGTTTCTGAGCGAGCGCTACCCATGCCCGCCCTCGGGAGCGAAGCAGACCTCGATCGGGCGATCCTCGATGCCGCGGTCGAGCACAAGGCGCAAGCCGTCGGCATGTCAGGGCTGCTTGTCAAATCGACCGTGGTGATGCGCGAGAACCTCGAGGAATGAGCCGGCACGGCCTAAGGCTTCCGGTCATGCTCAGGGGTGCGGCACTGACCCGGCGCTATGTTGAGAGGATTGCGTCAAGGCCTACGTCGCCGGGCGCGTCGCCTACGCCCGCGACGCTTTCGCCGGGCTCGACCTGGTGGACAAGATCGTCACCGGCCGGTTCGACGCGCACCTCGACGAGGTCCGGCGCCTGAGCGAGGGATGGCCTGTCAACCAAACCCACAAGCTCGGCTGCGCTGCCGACCCCAAGCCATTGCGGCCGGTCGATGTCGAAGAGATCCGCCTGCGCCGCGCCGAGTTGATCCGGAACGTCCCGGTGCCCGAGCCGCCGTTCTGGGGATCGCGCACGATCGAGCGGGTGCCGCCGAAGGCGGTGGTGCCGTATCTCAACAAACGCATGCTTTACCAGTTCCAGTGGGGCTACCGGAAGGAGGGGCGGAGCCCCGCCGAATACCGGGAATGGGCCAAGGACGAATTCCGCCCCGTATTGCGACGGATGCTCGATATCGCGATCCGCAAGGAGATCCTTGTCCCGCAAGCGGCCTACGGCTATTGGCGCTGTGCCGCCGAAGGGAACGACGTGATCCTCTTCGATACCGATGGCGAGCGTGAGCTGACCGGTTCTCATTCCCGCGCCAGAACAAGGAAGGCGGGCTCTGCATCGCCGATTTCTTCCACGATGCGGCCGACGGGGGGGCGCGACGTGATCGCGCTCCAGGTCGTGACACTGGGCCGGCGCACCTCGGCAGCCGCGCGCGAATGGTTCGCCCAAAACCGCTATCAGGATTACCTCTATCGGCACGGCCTCTCGGTCGAGATGGCCGAGGCCTTGCCGAATTCTGTACAAGCGCATCCGCGGTGAGCTGGGCTTTGCCGCGGAGCCGGATGCAATCGTAAATTATT
>DASQCY010000735.1:0-2088 GCA_035634495.1 Allostellaceae bacterium | reverse complement strand
AACCATTGAACCAACTTTCTTTTTTTCCGCTAAATCCGGGCCATCCCGCAGTGAAGGCGCGATTTTCGTTGTTTTTCGCCTCGGGTTCCGAGACCTAATGGTCGGGGATGAGGCCACCCGTCAGGGAGGGGTGAATGTTGCAGATGGCCGGGCGTATGGGCGCGCTGGGGACAGAGACCGCCTTCGAGGTCCTGGCGCGCGCCAACGCGCTCGCGGCGCAGGGCCGCTCGATCATCAATCTCGGGATCGGCCAGCCGGATTTCCCGACGCCGGAACACATCGTCGAGGCCGGCCGCAAGGCGCTCGCCGACGGCCATCACGGCTACACCCCGGCAAACGGCATCCCTTCGTTGCGCGCCGCGGTGGCCGCAGACCTCTTCCGGCGGCACCGGGTCGAGGTCTCGCCCGATCTCGTGCTCGTCGTCCCCGGCGGCAAGGTCACGATGTTTTTCGCGATCCTGATGTTCGGCGAGCCGGGGGTCGAGATCCTCTATCCGAACCCGAGCTTCCCGATCTACGAAAGCGTGATCCGCTTTTCCGGCGCCACACCGGTGCCGATCCCGCTTCACGAAAGCGCGGGTTTTTCGTTCAGCGCCGAGGAAGTGCTCGACAAGATCACCCCGCGGACCCGTCTGCTCATTATCAACAGTCCGGCCAATCCAACGGGCGGTGTCGTGCCGCCGCACGAGCTTGATCGGCTCGTCGCCGGGCTCGAGCGCCATCCCCAGGTCGCTGTGCTCAGCGACGAGATCTATGGCGAGATTCTCTACGACGGCGCCGAGCATGTCAGCCTCCTCGGCTACCCCTCGATCCGCGACCGCGTAATCCTGCTCGACGGGTGGAGCAAGACCTACGCGATGACCGGCTGGCGGCTCGGCTACGGGGTATGGCCAAAGGCGTTATTCGGCTCCGCCGAGCGGCTTGCGATCAACTGCCACTCCTGCGTCAACGCTTCGGCCCAATTCGCCGGGATCGCGGCGTTAGAGGGGCCGCGCGAGCCGGTCGATCGCATGGTGGCAGCGTTTGCCGAACGGCGCGAGATGATCGTCGCGGCCCTCAATGGTCTGCCCGGGTTTCGCTGCGCACGGCCGGGCGGCGCCTTCTACACTTTTCCCAACGTGGCGGGCACCGGGTTCGACACCCGCGCATTGCAGGCGGAGCTCTTGGAAGAAGCAGGTGTAGCGACGGTCGCCGGCACGAGCTTCGGCGAGTTCGGCGAAGGCTATTTGCGTTTTTCCTATGCCAACAGCCGGGAGGCAATCGGCGAGGCGATCGAGCGGATCGGGAAGCTTCTCGGCAATCTGCCGGCCAGAGATATGGCCAAGTGAATAAAAATAAGGCAGACCGCTATCGTTGCGCGATGATCTCCGCCATCGCGCAACGGGGTGGCATGGGTTATGCTTGGCGGAGAGCCGAGGCCGGTGCCTCGGGCTGAGAGAGATGAGAATTCGATGAAGAAGATCGAGGCGATCATCAAACCCTTTAAGCTCGACGAGGTGAAGGAGGCGCTTCACGAAGTCGGCATCAAAGGGATCACCGTCACCGAGGCTAAGGGTTTCGGGCGCCAAAAGGGCCATACCGAACTCTATCGCGGGGCCGAATATGTGGTCGACTTTCTGCCGAAGGTGAAGATTGAGGTCGTGATGGAGGAGGCGCTGGTCGAGCGCGCGGTCGAGGCGATCCAGCAGGCCGCGCATACCGGCCGCATCGGAGACGGCAAGATATTTGTCACAACGATCGACGAGGCGATCCGCATCCGCACTGGCGAGCGCGGCCCCGATGCGATCTAGCCGCGCCGTCTGAGGAAACCACACCGCGGGCCAGCGCGGCATTCGAACGCGCCGGTCGCCGCTGCCGAGACCGTGTGCTAAAAGCAACACATATCCGCCCGACGCCGTTGAGCCGGCTCCTGCTGGACGTAACCCACATCCCGACATAGGGGAGTATTGATGACCTACCACTGCAAGACGCCCGAGGATGTACTGAAGGCGATCAAGGACGACAAGATCGCGATGGTCGATCTGCGGTTCACCGATCTGCCGGGGCTGTGGCAGCACTTCTCGGTGCCGCCGAGTGCGCTCGACGGCG
>DASQCY010000734.1:0-5205 GCA_035634495.1 Allostellaceae bacterium | reverse complement strand
ATCGCTAGCCAAGTATTGCGGACGATCGTTGACGAAAAGCTAGAAATGCAAGAGGCGAAACGGCAAAACGTTGCCGCCACCGAGGACGAGATCAAGAAGGCAATCTCGCAGATCGCCAAGCAAAACAACTTGCAACCCGATCAGCTGGATGCGGTCTTGAAGGCGCACGGCATCGATCGTGCATCGCTCGTCGACCAGCTCACCGCGTCGATTGTGTGGGCGAAGCTGGTGCGGCGGCTCGTCTCGCAAACCAATGTGGTTTCCGAAGAGGAGATTGACGACGCATCGAAACGCATCAAAGAGAGCGCCAATGAGCCGCAGAGCCGGGTCGCGGAGATTTTCCTGGCCGTCGATAATCCTCAGCAGGACGACGAAATGCGGCGATTGGCGGAACGGCTGATCGAACAGATGAAACGCGGCGCTCGGTTTTCAGCAGTTGCCCAACAATTCTCGCAATCCCCGACCGCCGCGGTGGGCGGCGATCTCGGCTGGCTGCGTGCCGAGCAACTCAGCCCCGAACTCGCCAAGACAGTGGCCCAAATGCGCCCGGGAGAGCTGTCGTCGCCGATTCGCAGCGGGGCGGGCTATTATCTGTTGCTCGTTCTCGACCGGCGGACCGGCCGCTCGGATCCCGGCGCTGACGAGGCGGTGCTGCATCTGGTGCAGGTCGTCTTTCCGCTGCCTCCGCAGGCGAGCGAAGCGATGCGGCGGACGGCCCTGAGTGAAGCGGCGAGCGCCAAGGCGACCGCTAAGGATTGCGCAGAGATGCTGAAGATCGGCAAAGAGAAGGGGTCGCCGCAACTTTCGAGCGAAGGCCGTCTGCGGACCAGCCAGATCGCCCCGGCAGTACGCAATATTGTGGCAGCGCTGGAGGTAGGACAGGCCTCGCAGCCGATTGTCCAAAAGAATGGGGTCGGGGTGATCATGGTTTGCGATAAGGCGGCGCCGAACACGACCTTGCCGACGCGCGACGAGATCGCCGACCAACTGGCGCGCCAGCGCGCCGAAAACCTGGCACGCCGCTACCTGCGCGATCTACGGCGTACCGCCTTTGTCGACGTTAGGGTTTGAGTCTCCCACGATGCTTCCGCTCGTCGTGACGATGGGCGAGCCCGCCGGGATCGGCGGTGAAATCACCCTCAAGGCGTGGCTCGGCCGCGGCGACGCTGTCCCGCCTTTCTACCTGATCGACGACCCCGCTCGTATCGTTGCGTTGGCTCGCCAGCTCGGCTGGCCGGTACCGGTTCGGTCGATCAGCGCTCCCGAAGACGCGATGGCGGTATTTGCCGAAGCTCTCCCGGTCGCGTCGATCGGCGTCGCGTCGCGGGCCTCGCCGGCCCACCCCGACCCGTCAGATGCGCCGGCTATCCTCGGCGCAATCGAGACCGGGGTCCGTCACGTGCTGAGCGGGCGCGCCGCAGCGCTCGTCAGCAATCCGATACACAAGGACAGCCTTTATCGCGCCGGTTTTCGGTATCCGGGGCACACCGAGTATCTCGCCGCGCTTGCCGGGGTCACCGAAGCACCGGTGATGATGCTCGTCTGCCCGGGGCTGCGCGTCGTACCGGTCACCATCCATCTCGCGCTGCGCAGAGCGATCCTGGAGCTTTGCACCTCGGCCATCGTTCATACCGGCCGCGTCACCGAGGCGGCGCTGCGGCGGGATTTCGGGGTTGCCGCTCCGACCCTCGCCATCGCCGGGCTCAACCCGCATGCGGGCGAAGCCGGAGGTCTGGGGCGCGAAGAGATCGAGATCATCGAGCCGGCCATCGCCGAGCTGCGCGCGGCAGGGATCGACGCGCGCGGCCCACGGGCGGCCGACACGATGTTTCATGCCGAGGCGCGCCGATCCTACGATGCGGCACTCTGCATGTATCATGATCAGGCATTGATCCCAATCAAGACGATCGACTTCCATGGCGGGGTGAACGTCACGCTGGGACTACCCTTTGTGCGGACCTCGCCGGATCACGGAACCGCCTTCGCGATCGCTGGCCGCGGTGTCGCGCGGCCGGAGAGCCTGATTGCCGCGCTGCGACTGGCGGCCGACATGGCGGCCAGACGGGCGGCTGCAGACTGAACTCTTCCACCAGAACCGCGTCGCCCGACGCCGCGACGGCCTCGTTGACGCCGCTTCGTGAGGTCATTGCGCGACACGGGATCGTCGCGCGCAAGCGCCTCGGTCAGAATTTTCTCCTCGACCTCAACCTGACGGGTCGGATCGCGCGAGCGGCGGGACGGCTCGACCAAGCCACCGTCATCGAGATCGGTCCCGGTCCTGGCGGTTTGACGCGGGCGTTGCTCGCATCGGGGGCACGCCGCGTTGTTGCGATCGAGCGAGATCGGCGTTGTCTCGCGGCGCTCGCCGAACTTGCCGCGGCTTGTCCGGGACGCCTCGATGTTATCGCCGGCGATGCGCTCGAACTGGACCCCGCGATGTTCTCCGAGAAGCCCCGCAAGATCGTCGCGAACCTGCCGTACAACATCGCTACTCCACTCCTCCTCGGCTGGCTCGGGCGGGTCGAGGAGTACGAGAGCCTGACCCTGATGCTGCAGCGCGAGGTCGCCGAGCGCCTGATCGCCTTACCGCGCAGCAAGTCCTATGGACGGCTTTCAGTGCTCGTGCAATGGCTTGCCGAAGCGCGAATTCTGTTCGACGTGCCGGCCCGAGCTTTTATGCCGCCCCCCAGGGTCACATCGAGCGTCGTCGCCATCCTGCCCCGCGACGAGCCGCTGTCGCCGGCGCGCCGGCCGATGCTCGAACGCATCACTGCTTCAGCGTTTGGCCAGCGCCGCAAAATGCTGCGAACCAGCTTGAAGCCGCTTGGGCTCGCGGTAGACCGGCTGCTCGAGCGCGCCGGCGTCCCCCCGACGGCACGCGCCGAGGAGCTCACCGTCGCCGAATTCTGCGCGCTCGCGCGCGCCCTGGAGGGCTAGCCATCGGCGCGGCGCACAACCCTGCAGCGGCGTGATCAGACGCGATAGGCGCTTTCGCGCACTCAGCTCTTCCTGGACTGACACCTCAGGCCCGGCCATTCGTTGTTCCTCCTCCCTGAGGCATGACACAATTCGTTGATCTCTCGACGCATAATTCGTTGTTCCGCGAAGCGACTCATTCTATCAAACATACTGATATATAATAATTTTCTACAGCTGGCGGGGCTGTGCACAGCGGTGAGACGTTGATTTTCGTTGTATTTCGTGCCCGACATGGGCTAGTGCGCACCTCGCTGGCGGGCTGTCCCGTTCGGAGTCTGCCGGTCGGGTCGCAGGCGGTCGACGAAATCGGCGAGCCCGACTTGCCGCGTCCGCCGAAGCCTCTCTGCGGTAACGACGGCCTGAACCTGCGCGACGCTGTCCTCGATGTCGCGGTTGACTATTACGTAATCGTATTCCGACCAGTGGCTCATTTCCTCGGCCGACTTCGCCATCCGGGCAGCGACGACGGCTGCGCTGTCCTGGGCGCGTGCCCAGAGCCGCGCCTCGAGTGCGGCGAGGCTGGGCGGCAAGACGAAGACGGAGATAAGATCATCGCGGACGGTCGCGGTCAGTTGCTGCGTGCCCTGCCAGTCGAGGTCGCCGACGACATCACGCCCGGCGGCGAGCGCTAGCTCGATCGGCCGGCGCGGCGTCCCATAGCCGTTTTCGAAGACGCTCGCGTGCTCGAGCAGTTCGCCCTGCGCGATCATTTCGTCGAAGCGGCGGCGGTCGATGAATAAATAGTCGCGACCATCGACCTCCTCTTCACGCCGCGGTCGCGTCGTAACCGACACCGACATGTCGAGCTCGGGATCGCGCTCCACGAGCCGGCGGGTGATCGTGGTTTTGCCCGCCCCGGAGGGCGAGGAGAGGACCAGGAGAAACCCGCGGCGCTCGATCCTCATTCGATGTTCTGCACCTGCTCGCGAAACTGCTCGACCGCCGCCTTGAGCGACAACCCGATGCGCGTCAGCTCGATATCCGCTGATTTTGAACACAGCGTGTTGGCTTCGCGGTTCAACTCCTGGCAAAGGAAATCCAGCCGGCGTCCGACGGCTTCTCCCTGTTGCAAAAGATCCCTCGCCTGCTCGAGGTGAGTGCGCAGCCGCTCTAGCTCCTCGCGGACGTCCGAGCGGGCGACGAGCAATGCCATTTCCTGTGCAACCCGCTCCTCCGGCAAGCCAGGAACGAGATCGGCGAGGCTCGCCAGCATCATCTTGAGCCTTTCGCGGATCGCGTCCGGCTGGGCTGCCGCACAATCCTCCGCCGCTCTGACGAGAGCTGACATCTCTTCGAGCTGGTCACGCAGGAGCAGTGCGAGACGCGCACCCTCCTCGGCTCTGGCAGCCGCCAACCGGTCGAGCGCAGTCTCCCAACTACCGAGCACCGCGGACCTACGCCCCTGGATGACCGCCTCTTCGTCGTCCTCGATCGTCTCGACGACACCGCGCAGCGCCAACACACCGTCAAGGCGCGGTGGGGCCGCGTCTACTTCATCTGCAATCTCGTTCATCAGAGAGACCAGCTGGGCCAAGGCGTCGCGGTTGATGCGTACGGCTGCCGGCGCGGTGCGAGTGATGGCAAGCACGGCGGAGATGTTGCCGCGACGGATGCGTTGCGCCAGCATGGCGCGAAGTCTCGGTTCCAAGGCATCGAACCCGGGAGGCAGCCTAAGCCGCAAATCGAGCGACTTGCCGTTGACGCTCTTCGTCTCCCAGACCCAGGAGATCCCGAGTTCGTCACCTTCCGCCCGTGCGAACCCCGTCATGCTGGCTATGCTCACGCCGGCCGCGACCCTCCTTTTGAAATTTTGACCCGCTGCGGTAGCGATCGGCTCAAGGCGGGCCGGTGAAGATCAAAGACGCATTGGTCCCGCCAAAGCCGAAGGAATTGGAAAGCGCATAGCGCACCTCGCGCCGCTTTGCCTGCTTCGGCACCAGATCGATGTCGCAGGACGGAGACGGGTTATCAAGGTTCAGGGTCGGCGGGACGACCCCGTCGCGAATTGCGAGGATCGAGAAAATTGCTTCGACACTCCCGGCCGCGCCAAGCAGATGTCCTATCGCCGATTTCGTCGAGGACATGGACAGCTCGTAGGCGTGCCCGCCGAACACCCGCTTGACGGCGCCGAGCTCGACCTCGTCGCCCAGAGGAGTGGAAGTGCCGTGGGCGTTGATGTAGTCGATCTTGTCCGGTGCGAGACCAGCGCGCTTTAGGGCGTTGCGC
>DASQCY010000733.1:0-8106 GCA_035634495.1 Allostellaceae bacterium | reverse complement strand
ATCGCCTCCTGGGCGCTCTACCCAGTAGTTGACTGAGCTGAGCTGGCGACCCCGGCAGGATTCGAACCTGCGACCACTCGCTTAGAAGGCGAGTGCTCTATCCAACTGAGCTACGGGGTCTGCGGTCTGCGCTGCCGCGTTATCGCATCGAGGGCCGCGAACGGCAATCCCCGTCGCCGCTCAGCTGCGGACCCGGTCGTAGCGAAAATTTTCGGCATAGCTCTTTGGCTTCTCGGCCGTGTCGTGGGGCGCGATAACCGCGTATTCGAGGCCGAGCCTCTCGGCGAAGGCGACCGCTTCATCACATGTGTCAAAGCGCAGCTGCACCTCGTTCAGGGTATCGTCCGCGCTCGCCCAACCCATCAAAGGGTCGAACCGGCGGGCGGTCGCCGCTTCGTATTCCAGGATCCACTTGCGCGCCTGCGCCCGGCCGGATTGCATCGCCGTCTTGGTCGGCCTGTAAATGCGTGCCTGCGCCATCGATCTCTCGTCCTGACAGAATCCGAGCGCGACGATGTTATCGACCTCGAGGTGGTCGGGGCGAGAGGATTCGAACCTCCGACATCCTGCTCCCAAAGCAGGCGCTCTACCAGGCTGAGCCACGCCCCGCCCTGAATACCGTACTGATTCTAATCACTTCGGGGATGCCGTGCAACCAGCGTGTGGTTGATTCCCGCGTGTTGAACGCCCAATGCCCGCAACTCGCTGCGGCCTTGATCTCACAGGCTGGAGGCAACCCTGCCAAAAGTTCCGTTGAGATTGAGGTTTAGGCCGGTCGTTTGTATGGCGGTCAAAGCGCCAATCACGATCAGCGCCGAGATCAGACCGTACTCGATCGCCGTGACACCAGAGGCGTCCTTGATAAGCCTCTTAAAAAAGATCACCATCGACAGGCTCCACTCGGGTTCAATCATGCGCAAGGTCGGAGCAAAAGTTTGATCGAACCTTAATAACTCATAGGATTCTCGGAACCGCCGCACTGCCCTCCGGATCGGGCGACGCCGCCGGGAGCGTCGCCCTGATGTTGCACCCGGTTCGAGTACGCGGCGATCGGAGGAACCGCCAATTAGGGCGATGACGAGCATGAGAATTTCCGCAGCGCGGTCAGGGTCCACTGCCGTTTTCGGTGCTTACTAACTGCCCTTCTCAACGATACCGAAGACCGGAGAAGCGTATCTCCCAGACACTTTCTTCGGAATTTGGATCACTACTGAGCTCTTGGCATATGACTCGCGCTCCGCTTCGGCTTGCCTATGACCCGAGCAGTTGCCTGATCCAGCGCCACAGGCCTGATTTCTCGTAGAGCGCCTCCCGCGCATCCGGCTGGCATGGTTGATGCAGCGATGTCGGTGCCTCGTAGGAGGACGCGATGATCGCTCGTTCCGCTCTGCCCTTCACCCTCCGGAATATTCTTGAGCGAATTGGCCTCGCCTCGACACAGCAACACATCGATCTTACCTGCGCGGTCCTTCTTAGCCCCTGGCAGCGCGTCATTGCGTCGCTCCGAGATTGGTCGGCAGTCTCTAACCTCGCCTGGCGCCGTGAAATTCTGTTACACGACCGACCCGAGCGGTTCCGCCGCTTCTGTCGAGGCTGCGGCGCGGATACCCCGCATGAGGGCTTTGATGAATTCGGCGCCGGTTGGTATGCTCAGATATGCCGCTGCCAGTACTGCGGGGAGCAAGGCATGAAGGTTTGGCCGCTCGCCTGGTGGTGAATGCTGCCACGTTTTCCCGGTCGAGCGCCGACGATATAGTGCCACGAAGCACCGCTTAGCTTTCCTGGGTTCGCGGTGCGGTTTGCATTGGCCGTCGCATTTTTTCGCAGAGGTCATTTCATTCGAGATAGTCCGGGACCCGGATTGACAATCAGCTCCCACAATCCAAACCTGCTCTACGGCGCCTTTCCGCAGATGAAGGACGTTGTCGAGAACGGCGAACCCGACTATGGAGTGGGCCAAGAACCTTCGTCATGGATAGTGAAACTCCACGGGCTCGATACGAGCTGGGTGAGAACAATTCTCGATTAGGCCGAATGGCGCATTACCATGATCAATGATACACTTGAGCGGCTCGGCGCGACAGCACGACCCTTCACCAACGCCGTGTTGTAAGCGTCTCCCGCGGAGCGCCCGACACGCTTGTCGTTTGGGGGTGATCGGTCGTCACAATCTCATCCGGGTGGATCTCAGCAAAGTTAGGCGGCAGCGATGACGGGGTCACGCCAATTGCACCTGGGCGCTTTCATGCGCCCAGTCGGCATTCATACTGCATGGTGGCGGTACCCCGGAGCCTACCCCGACGCCAATTTCAATCTGCGGCACCTAATCCGGTTTGCCCAAACCTTGGAGCGCGGCCGCTTCGACGCCTGGTTCATGGCCGACCATCTCGCCGTGCTCAACATGCCGATGGCTGCGCTGAAGCGCAGCGCCACCGTCACCTCCTTCGATCCGCTGACGTTGCTGCCGGCGTTGGCGATGGTGACCGAGCATCTCGGGCTGATCGCGACCGCTTCGACGACCTTCGAGCCGCCCTACATGATCGCGAGGCGCTTCGCCTCGCTCGACCATATCAGCGGCGGGCGGGCCGGCTGGAATCTGGTCACCACCTCGAACCCCGACGCGGCGCTCAATTTCGGGCTGACCGAGCACATGGAGCATGGCGAGCGCTACCGCCGCGCTCGCGAGTTCTTCGATGTCGTAACCGGGCTGTGGGACAGCTGGGCCGAGGATGCCTTCATCCGAGATGTCGAAACCGGCATCTATTTCGATCCCGAGCGGCTGCACGTGCTGGATCATAAAGGCGAATTCCTGTCGGTGCGGGGTCCGCTGAACATCGCTCGCCCAATCCAGGGCTGGCCGGTCATCGTCCAGGCCGGAGCATCCGATGCGGGCCGCCAGCTCGCCGCCGAGACGGCGGAGATGATCTTCGCCAGCGGTGGCAAGCTCGCTGATGCTCAACGCTACTACGCAGATGTCAGGAGTCGTGCTGAGCGGGTCGGACGCGACCCGGACCACATCAAGATCCTGCCCGGTTGCCTCGTAGTGGTCGGCGAGACCGCTCGGGAGGCGCGGGAAAAGCGAGCCCTGCTCGACAGCCTCGTGCATTCCGACAGCGGCATCGCCTCGCTGTCGCTTGCGCTCGGCCATGACGCGTCGAGCTTCGATCTCGACGGCCCGCTGCCGGATATCCCGGAGAGCAACGCTAGCAAGAGCGGGCGCGAGCGAGTCATCGAACGCGCCCGAAGCGACCATCTGACGGTCCGGCAATTGGCTCAGATAGCCGGCAGCTATGGCGGTCTGGCGTTGGTCGGCACCCCGGCGATGATTGCCGACCAGATGGAGGAGTGGCTTTTCGGCGAGGCCTGCGACGGGTTCAACATCATGTTCCCCTATGTGCCGGGCGGCCTTGACGACTTCGTCAGCCAGGTGGTGCCTGAACTGCAGCGCCGCGACCTCTTCCGCCGCGAATACGAAGGCAACACGTTGCGCGAGAATCTCGGGCTGCCGCGCCCAGAGAACCGCTTCTTCACAAAGCGCGGGGGCTGATCCCCCGTCAGGTTCGGGTGACGGGCGCGGCGACGCGGCGCCATAAAAGCCGCGCCTTCCGGTCCAGATCGCGCGCGAGGCGTCGCCGAAGGCGCCGCCGTGCAGCCACACCTGACCGTCGTCTGGCGCGGTCGCCGAGACCGGGTCAGGCAGTCTTGCGTATCGTTCCGACCGCGAAATCGACGATGCAGTAGAACTATTCCCAGCGGGCGACTTCGTCAAAGCCGAGGCGGGCAGCCGCGGCCGCAATCTGCTGCGGTCGCCGTAGCCGATGTTCAGCAAATAGTTCGTGCGGTATTGACGATCGGGAAAGAACGCCGCGTCGACCTTGTCGGCGCCGAACCCCGACATCGTCCGCAATCGAGCCCCTGGGCGCGTAACGCCAAGATGAAATAGGCGCCCTGCAATGACGAATTGCGCAGGCCGGTCTCCTCGGCGAGGGCGGCATTGCTCGTGAACCAGTCGCGCGCCTCGGTGTGCGGATAGAGCCGCGGCAACAATTCGATGAACTCCCGGTCATAGGCGAAGATCACGGTGATCGGCGCGGTCCGCACCTTCTCGTAATTGCCCGACGAGACGCAGGGTAAGAGCCGCTGCTGGCCGCCGGGCTACGCACCGACACCAGGCGCCAGGTTGGCCAGCTCGAACGCCGTCTCGACCAGCTTCCGAGACCGGCCGTTCCTGCCAGTAGGAGAAGGTGCGGGCTTCGCGAAAAAGTACCCCGAGAACCTCGCTTTCGGTCGCGCTCGTCATGCATTGACGCGGCGGATCAGCTCGGCCCAGCGGTCGAGCACCGGCAATGTCCGGCCGGCGGGCTCAGGTGGCAAGGTGGTGACCACCCGGGCGACCCCCATGTCGCGATAGCGCTTCAACAGATCGGCATCCTCGGTGCCGCCGAACAGAGTGATCGGCAGACCGACGGGGTCGCGGCCGGCTTCCGCCACCATCTGCTTGAACTTCGGCAGGTACTCGTTGACGTCACCATAGGGCGCGCGACCTGCGATCGGAACCCAGCCGTCGCCGTAGCGCACCGCGCGCCGCGCCGCATGCGGAAAGGCGCCGCCGACGATGATTGGCGGATGTGGCTTCTGGACCGGCTTTGGCCAGGTCATCATTGGCGGGAAATTGACGAACTCGCCATGATATTCGGGCTTCGACTGGATCCAGATCGCCTTCATCGCCTCGATCCGCTCACGCATCAGCTTGAAGCGGGTTTGGAAGGCGGTCCCGTGGCCCTCGATCTCCTCGCGGTTCCAGCCGCCGCCGACGCCAAACAGAAACCGGCCGCCCGAGACCTGGTCGATCGAGGCGACGAGCTTCGCCGTCTGGATCGGGTCGCGCTGCACGACGAGGCACACGCCGGTGGCGAGCTTCAAGGTTTTCGTGACGACCGCCGCAGCACTCAACACGACGAACGGATCCATGACCTCGTAATAGGGCTTGGGCAGCTCGCCGCCGCCAGGAAAGGGCGTCTTGCGCGGCACCGGGATGTGCGAATGCTCCGGCGCCCACATCGACTCGAAGCCGCGCGCCTCAAGCGCCGGGGCGAGCTCCACCGCCGGGATCGAATAATCGGTATGAAACATCGACACGCCGAAATGCATATCGTCGCTCCTGCTCACGTTGCCGCTGTCGCCAGGAACTTACCCGCCGGCATCGGCTTCCGAAAGCCTCCTCCCCTCCCTCCCCCGCTCGCGGGTTAGGGCGGGGGCGCTGATCGAGGAGCTGTGTTGGCGCCCGCGGAAAAAGCTTCCCACCCGGCGCGCCGCAGCCCGCAGGCCGGGCAGTCGCCGCAACCATAGCCCCAGGGGTGGCGGCGCACCCGATCGCCGAGATAGCAGCTGTGCGTCACCTCACGCACCAGCTCGACGAGAGCGTCACCGCCGAGCCTGCGTGCGAGCTCCCAGGTCGCCGCCTTGTCACGCCACATTAGCGGCGTGTGGATCACGAACCGGTGATCCATCCCGAGCGACAAGGTGGCCTGCAACGCCTTGAGCGTGTCGTCGCGGCAATCGGGATAGCCCGAATAGTCGGTCTCGCACATGCCGCCGACGAGATGCCGCGCGCCACGCCGATAGCCGACCGCGGCGGCAAAGGTGAAGAAGAGCAGATTACGGCCTGGGACAAAGGTGTTCGGCAACCCGCTTCGAGTAAATGCGATCGTGGTTTCGCCGGTCAGCGCGGTATCGCTCACCTGCCCCAGCACGCCGAGATCGATCAAGTGGTCGTCGGCGAGCTTGCGATCCCACTCGGGAAAATCGTGCCGCAATCGGTCGAGTACCGCTCTGCGGCATTCGAGCTCGATACGGTGACGCTGACCGTAATCGAAACCGATCGTCTCGATCGCGGCAAAGCGCTCGAGCGCCCAGGCAAGACAGGTCGTCGAATCCTGACCGCCGGAAAAGAGGACGAGCGCCTTTTCGGGGATTATGTCGATTGGCCCTGGCGCATCCTCAGTCACGCGGACGAGATAGGGCTTCGCATCGCCGCGATCAACAAACCTGCGCCGCCCCGGCTTCGTGCGCTGCTATAGTGAGTCGAAACGCTGTCGGAGGTGCCTCGTGGAAAGAAACGCCAATCCGTATCTCGCCCTCGGGGTGCGGCCCTTCATCAACTGTTGCAGCGTCCGCACGATGCATGGCGGCAGCCTGATGCTGCCACAGGTGCGCGCCGCGGTGGACGAGGCGTCGCGTTGGTTTGTCAACCTCGACGAGCTGATGGAGGCGGCTGGACGGCGCCTCGCCGAGCTGACGGGCGCCGAGTGGGGCCTCGTCACTTGCGGCAGCGCCGCCGCTGTGGCGCTCGGCACGGCGGCCTGCGTCGCCGGTAACGACCCGGTCAAGATGCTCCGCCTGCCGTTCACCCATGGCATGGCCAACCGGGTCATCATCCCGAAAAGCCAGCGCTTCGCCTATGACCAGGCGGTGCGGATGATCGGCTGCCAGATCATCGAAATCGACACCCGCGAGGACCTCGACGACGCGCTCACCGAGCCGGTGGCCATGGTCGTGCTGCTCGGCAAGCAGGAGCACACGACTAAGGTGCGGCTCGAGGAGATCGCCGCCGCGGTCAAACCGCGCGGCATTCCGATCATGGTCGATGCCGCTTCCGAGCATCTCGACCGCCCGAGCCCGTGGCTCGTCCGCGGCGCTGACCTCGTCGTCTACAGCGGCGGCAAGTTCCTGCGCGGCCCACAGACGAGCGGCTTGCTCCTCGGGTCGAAGCGGCTGGTCGAAGCGGCTTGGCGCAACGCCTCGCCGCACCAGGCTCTAGGCCGGCCCATGAAAGTGTCGAAGGAAGACGTCATCGGCGTTTTGACCGCCCTCGAATATTGGTTCGAGGAACGCGATCAAGGAGCCGAGCGGCAAAAATGGTACGACGATCTGGCGGTCATCGCCGAGCGAGTCGGACAGATGCCGCTCGCTCGTGGCGAGGTGATCAAGCCGGAAGGTGTCGATCTGGTGCCGCGGCTGCGCCTCTCGTGGGACCGCTGGGAGTACCCGCTCGACGGGCTGGCATTGCGCCAGCACGTGGTCGACGGCGAGCCGCGCATCATGCTCGACGACAATTCGGCGACCGAAGATTCGATCGTCATCGACCCATTCCAGCTGCAGCCGGGCGAAGCCGCACAGGTCGGCGATGCAATCGCGGCGGTATTGCTCGAGGCGCGCGGGGCGACCCCTGAGCCGCACCATCCGCCGGCGAGCGAAATTGCCGGCAATTGGCAATTGCGGGTCGATTTCCTACAGGGCTCGCGCGTCCATCGGCTCGAGATCGAGCAGCGCGGTCCCGACCTCGCGGGTCACCAGCGATCCACTCAATTCGAGGGGCCCGTCAGCGGCCGGCTGAGCGGCGACCTAATCCAGCTTTCCTTCACCTCGCGTTACGAGGGCAGCACGATCTGCTATTTCCTCGACGGCCAGATCCGCGACGGCGCGATGAGCGGCGAGGCGGTGCTCGGCGCCGCCAGCGACCAGAACCACGGCATCGTCAACCGCAGCCAGTTCGGCACCGGCCGGTGGCAGGCCAGCCGCCTGGAGTGAGCCGCGAAATACCACGACGATGCGCGGCGGGGCCGTGGCTGACCGCGGCGAATTTCCCCGCCGTCAGGGGAAAACGCCTTAGACCCCCGAAGCGCGCTCTAAACGCCGAAAATATATCGTTATCATAGGCTTGGATAGGGTTTTTGCCGATCCTGCCGGCAGCGGAATTCGGGACCGCAAAACGCAGTCGGCAGCGGAATTTGGCCGCCCTATAGCATAAGCCCGCGCTATATAGGTTATAGACCCACCTCGAAGTTTGGCGGCGGCACTGGCGTTCGCGGCGTCCTTGACGAACACCACTGACGGGAAGAGCATCGCAGTGGCTTCGCCCGTTCAGTTGGCCGGCGAGTATGACCTGGATCGCATTCTACAGGATATTGTGATGTTATCAATATAAAGACAAAGACAACCCGCCGCCGGTCACCCGGCCCGCAGTTCTCGGCGACGGCCGCCATATCGCCCGCGAGCTCGAGGACCGTGAAATCGTAGGCGGGGAGCCGCTGGATTGGATCAAAT
>DASQCY010000732.1:0-3071 GCA_035634495.1 Allostellaceae bacterium | reverse complement strand
GCCGCGCAAGGCGAGGTCGGAGCCTCCTGGCTTGAAGCGCTGCCCAGCTTGTTGCGCCGACTCGAGGTCGAATGGGGCATCAAGGTCGGCCGTCCCTTCCCGAACGCAACAGAAGCCTTTGTATCGGAGGCGGTGACAGCCGATGGCCAACAGGTGGCACTCAAAATTCCGATCGCAGGGCTCGCAAAGGCGGATCACGAACTAAGCCTGCTTCAGACGGCGAACGGCCGCGGATATGTCCGGCTTCTATGCCACGATAGGAATAGCGGGGCGAGGTTGCTCGAGCGGCTTGGTCCGCAACTGGCGATGCTCGGTCTTCCGATCGAAGAGCAGATCAGGATCATCTGCCGGACACTGCAGCAGGCCTGGATGCCGCTGCCGCCCGGCGTGAGCTTCCCGACCGGTGCAGAGAAGGCCTTGGAGATGTCATCGTACATCTCAACGGTCTGGCCGAGGCTCGGGAGGCCCTGCTCGGAAAAGGTCATCGAGGTCGCGTTACGGTTCGCTGAAGCCCGGCGGGATGCTTTTGATCCGGCTGATTCCATTCTGGCTCATGGCGACCCGCACGCTTGGAACACGTTGCTCGACCGCAAGACGGATGAATGCAAGTTTGTCGACCCCGACGGCCTGTTCATCGAGCGCGCGCACGATCTGAGTATTTCCATGCGTGAATGGAGTGCGGAATTGCTTGCGGGCGATCCGGTCGCGTTGGGTCGGAAGCGTTGCGCGCTACTGTCCCGTCTCACCGGTACGCAGGAGAGTGCGATCTGGCAGTGGGGCTTAATCGAGCGGCTCGTCAATGGCCTGCGCTACAAGGAAGTTGGCCCGGAAGAGAATGCCGCAGAGTTCCTGGCTGTCGCCGAGGCGTGGGCCGAAGCCGAGACTGTTTAGCCGCGCCCAGTGGTTCAAGGACAATCGTGATGTCTGCATTCGGCGTCTTGCTGCCTGTGCTCCAGGCGTCGCGAAGCGGCAAGTGTTGCGCCACACCTGCCGTTCGCGATATCCGTCGGAACCATCTCGGCGGGTCGGCTTGAGCCGTTCAACGGAGGACGGCGGGCTGTCGCAGCAGAGTGGAAAACCGACCTAGCTTCGGATATCACGAGCAAGTGGAGCGGCTTAGTCGTATCCTCCTCGCTCGTTCTTGAGTACCGAAACTCAATCCTTACCGGTGGTGTCCGAAGCCTTTTGCACCACGCAAAAGAGATTGTCCTCGGGATCTTGCAAGACCACGAAGTCATCCCCGGGCTTGTATCGCCAGGGGTAGCGGACCGCGCCGAGCGACACGAGCCGCTCCACTTCAGCATCACGATCTTCCGCATAGAGATCGAGATGCAGCCGGCTTCGTTTGCCCACACGACGTTCGGGGTACTTATCCAAGGATAGATTTGGCCCCTTTCCCTCCGGATCGCGCAGGACGACCCAACCTGCTTTGGGAGGCTCGCGGGGCTCATAGCGGAGCGCTTGTCGCCAGAACTCGAACATCCGCTCAAACTCGTAGCAACGAACGACTATGGATCCGATGCGCAGTTTCGCAGCCATGGCGTGTGAAGCGGATAGCGGTGCGCTGAGGTTCGATCCCTGACCCTGAGACCCTTAGTCTAGCAGGCTGTTGAATGAGTCGCGTTCGGCGACGAAGCCTGAGTCGTCGCCTTTATGGATGAAGAGGTGTCCAACGAGGCGCCCGGCAGTGCCGAGGGCTGCCCAGCCGCGTCCGCTAGCGTGCGTATTGTCGTCAGAGCCTTCCCAGGTGAATTCCGCGCAGGCTGCGCCATCGCGTGACCCGTAGCGGACGTCGAGGTCCGCCTCGACAGCTGCGAAGACCAGTTCGCCGCTGTCTTTGCCAACGAAAGTGATGTGCGCGGCTCCGAGCAAATCAATATCTTCCCATTGATCCATTTCGGCGATCCGCCAGCGCCCGGCGAAGGCACGGGAGAAGGCAGGCGTGCGCTTGGTCAAGTCTCCTCCTAACCAGCTTGAGGGCTCGCACTAAGTTGTCGGCGGCCGCAGTCGACCTTGGGCCGGTCCCGGAGTTTTGTCTAGCGCAGGCCGCGGCAGTCTTGATCCGGCCGAACGCCTCCTCAATCCGCGTGCCGACGCTGGCTCATCATATAGCCGGGGTGACGGGTCGTTCGCTTGTCGATCGCCAAGCGTCGTCGGTTGGTATTTTGCGCCACATGCGGCCGCACATTCAACGTGCGCAGCTCCTCGACAAAAGTCGGCGGCGTCGTAGGCCTTGTCTGCCGACAGCGACGGCGCCACCTGCGGGTCGCCATTTTACCCAAAAGGCCGCCGACCCGCGCGACCACAAGCTGCACACCAAATGGGGTGCTTTCGGCCGAGACCGCCGGACGCATCGCGGCGACGCGGCATGCCGGCGGGCGTATCGTTGCAGCCGGCACTACCAGCCTGCGCGTGCTGGAGAGCGCGGCGACCGAAGATGGAAAGGTCCGACCCTTTGCCGGCGAGACCCGATTGTTCATTCTGCCCGGCCACCGGTTCCGAGCGATCGACGTATTGCTGACCAACTTCTACCTGCCACGCTCCACCCTCTTCATACTGGTAGCTCGGGCGGATCCAGGCCCTACGCGCATGCGGTGGCCGCCGGCTACCGCTTCTTTTCCTACGGCGACGCCTGTTTGATCGAGCGACGCTGAGGGGCAGCGCCCGCGAGGCTGCTGTTCTTGCGCGGCTACACCGGCATGCGCACTATGCCGGCGTGCCAGCAGCGCGCCGCCATACCTGGCCGCATTCGCAGGGAGCCTCAGATGACGAGCACCACGATCGCTGCGGCGAGACCGGGTCTTTTGGCGGCGCAGACCGCCGGACCGCTCGAGCAGCGGCACCTGCAATACGCCAACTACCGTGCCGTCGCGGATGGTTCGAAGGTCACCCGGCCGCACTGGCACATCGCACTTGCCAACGGCCTGGGCTGGGGCTTCGACGGCATGGACGGGGTGATCTTTGCGCTTATCTCGCCGCTGATCATCAAGGAGTTCGCGCTCGACATCCCGACCTTCCGGACCGGCTTCCAGATTTGGCTCACCCTCGGCATCACCGGGCTTTATTTCTGG
>DASQCY010000731.1:0-4665 GCA_035634495.1 Allostellaceae bacterium | reverse complement strand
GCGGCGGCGCGATCTTTATCGGCCCGCAGACCCTGTTGCCGGCCGACAAGGTCCGGAATGTCGGCGAAGCGGTCGCGATGGTGGTGGCTGAAACCCTACCGCAAGCTCTCGACGCGGCGGAGGCGGTCGAGATCGAGTATGAGCAGCTGCCCTGGGTCGCCAGTTCGGAGGGCGCTTTGTCGCCCGGCGCTCCAGCGGTCTGGGACGAGGTGTCGGACAACGTCCTCGTCGATACGATGTTCGGCAACAAAGAGGTGACCGACCGGGCATTTGCCAGCGCCGACCACGTCATCGCAATGGATTTACATATCGGCCGGGTGACTGGGGTGCCGATCGAGCCGCGCGCCGCACTCGGGCATTACGACTCGGCTACGGACCGCTACACGCTCTACGCGGGCAGCGGTGGCGCCGTGCGCCAGAAGGCAGAACTTGCCGCGGTGCTCGGCGTCGCCCCCGAACAAGTGCGGGTGCTGTCCTTCGATGTCGGCGGCAATTTCGGCGTGCGCAATCGGGTCTATGTCGAGTTCGGTCTCGCGCTGTGGGCGGCGCGCAAGCTCGGCCGGCCGGTCAAGTACACCGCGACCCGCTGCGAATCGTTTCTGAGCGATTTTCAGGGGCGCGATCTGGTGACCAGGGTCGCTTTGGCATTACGCTCCGATGGTCGCTTTCTGGGATTGCGCGCCGACAACGTCAGCAATGTCGGGGGACGTTGCGTGTCGTTGTCGCCGCTCGGCAAGGGGTCGGCACTCGTCACCGGGTCTTATCACATCCCGACAGCGAGCCTGCGTTCGCGCGCGGTGTTCACCAATACGATGCCGACCAACGCCTATCGCAGCTCGGGCCGCCCCGAGGTGACCTTCGCGATCGAGCGGCTGATCGACACGACCGCCAGAGAGCTCGGGTTCGATCGCGTCGAATTGCGCCGCAAGAACCTGATCGGTCGGCAAATGATGCCCTACGGCAACGCGGTCGGAGCCAGGTACGACAGCGGCGAGTATGAGGCCAATATGGATTTGGCCATGCGCATCGCCGACTGGGACGGATTTCCCGCGCGCCGGCGGGAGGCGGAGGCGCACGGCAAGCTACTCGGCTTGGGGCTGGCGAACTATGTCGAATCCTCGATCGGAGCGCCGCGTGAACGCAGCGAGATCACCGTCACCCCCGCGGGCCGGGTCGAGGTCGTCATCGGCACTCAGCCAAATGGCCAAGGCCACGAGACAAGCTTTGCGCAGGTCGTTTCGGCCTTGCTCGCCGTGCCGGTCGACAGCATCGACCTCGTCACCGGCGATACCGACCTCGTCAGCCTCGGGGGAGGCTCGCATTCCGGCCGGTCGATGCGGCACGCCGCCACCCTGTTCGCCAAGGCGGCGCCGGAGCTGATCGCCAAGGGGAAGGAGGTTGCCGCCCGCATTCTCGAAACGACCGCGGACGAGGTCGCGTTCACCGATGGGCGTTTCGCAGCACCGCGCAGCAATCGCAGCTTCGACGTTCTCGAGCTGGCGCAGGAGGCGGCGCGCCTGGGTCTGGAGGGCGGACTGGCCGTCGTAACCGACAATGAAATGCACGACCCGGTTTTTCCTAATGGTTGCGCTGTCTGCGAGGCCGAGGTCGATCCGGAAACGGGCTGGGTCGAGATCACTCGCTATGCCGTGGTCGACGATGTCGGGCGTTGCATCAACCCGATGATCGTGCATGGACAAAGCCATGGCGGCATCGCGCAGGGGGTGGGCCAGGCGATGTGGGAAGAATGCGTGATCGACCCGACATCAGGACAGCCTCTCTGCGGGTCGTTCCTGGATTACGGGATGCCGCGGTCGGACAATCTTCCGTCCTTCGCGGTCGAGATCGTCGAAGTGCTTTCTCCGACCAACCCGTTCGGCATCAAGGCCGGCGGCGAAGGCGGCTGCACGCCGGCGCTCGCGGTCGTCGTCAGCGCGATCCTCGATGCGCTCGCCCCGCTCGGTGTACGCGACATCACGATGCCTACGACGCCATTCAAGGTGTGGCAGGCGATCCGCGAGGAGAAGGCGGGATCGGGTGCGGGTCAGGTCCCCCAGAGCTCGACGAACTGAGTGGCGACGACCTTTTCGTAGGGGATCTCGCCCTGCAGGATGCCGATGTCGCGGGCGAACCGGTTCATGCCGGCGACAAAGCTCGGCGAGATCGACGGGTCGTAATAGGGCAGATCGCGGCGGATCAGCTCGGCGATCAGCGCCGCCTCTTCCGGCGGAAAGAGCCTACGGCCGACTTCGGCAGCACGGCTCACATTATCTTTGAGCGCAGCCTGCGTCTTGACGATTGCCCGGATGGCGGCCGACGCTGCCGCGGGCGACCCGTCGATCAGTCGGTCGGTCGTCACCAGCGCCGACATTGTGTAGTCGAAGCAGGGCTTGGGCCCGTCGCCGCGGCGCACATCGAGAACGACGGTACCGACGCCCCGCCGCACCGCGACCTCGGTCCCCATGCCGTTTGCCCAGAACCCGTCGATCAGGCTGTCTTCGAGCGCCTTCGCCGCGGTCAATCCGAAATTGACGCTGGCCCCCGAGGCTCCCGGCACCGGGGCGATCCGGACCCCATCGCGCTGCAGATCGATGCCAGCTTCAGTCAGCAGCCGGCGGAGCCCCATCTCGACCCAGGGTGCGGCTCCGATGCTGCGCCCCTTGACCACGCCGACATCGCCGCGCCGGGCGCCGAGATCGGCGCGCATGACGAGAAACCAGTACATGCCCTGAGCCTGCGCGCAGAGGAGCTTGGCCCCCTCCCATTCGGGAAAGGCGGCCAAGGCCGAATGCGCCGAGCCGCCAACGAAATCGATGCGGCCGTCACGCATTTCGCGATAGGCGCGGTCGACCGGGAAGACCAGCTCCAGCGAGACGTCGAGCCCTTCCTCCTTGAAGAAACCGAGCTCGACCGCGGCGACGGCTGGGAAATAGGAATTCGAGATCAGGTCGGGGACGGCCAGCTTCATCGGGAACTCCTTTTTCGCCACGACGCGACCATATCAAGATGAGGCCGGATCGAGCAGGTGATCGAGATGAGTGAGGGGCACGTCGATTGGAAGATCCATGGCGTCAAAGTCATCCCTGGGGACCAGCTTGATCCGAATACGGCGCAAACCCCGGGCATGGACCGCGCGGCCGCGATCAACCTGGCCAGGGTCGGGGCGCAGAAGATCTGGGCGGGCACGGTCAAGATTCACGCCAATGCCAAGACCGGCGCGCATCATCACGGCCATCTCGAAAGCGTGATCTACGTCCTGAAGGGGCGGGCGCGGATGCGCTGGGGCGACCACCTCGAATATATGGCCGAAGCGGGTCCCGGCGATTTCATCTTTGTCCCACCCTACGTGCCGCACCAGGAAATCAACGCCTCGACCGACGAGACGCTCGAATGCGTGCTGGTGCGTAGCGACAACGAGGCCGTTGTTGTCAACCTCGACATCGAGCCGGTCGAGCGCCCGGAGGAGGTCCGCTGGATCGACCCGATCCACCGGCACGGCTGACAGCCATGGTCGGGCGCAAGCTTCTTGTGGTCGCCGCCTGCCTCGTCGTCGCCTGCGTCGCGCTGGCGCAGACGGGTCAGCTGGAGGTCAGCAACGCCTGGGCGCGGGCGACCCCCGCCAAGGCCGAAAACGGCGTCGCCTTTCTGACGATCCGCACGCCGACCCCCGACCGCCTCGTTTCGGCCTCCTCGCCGGTTGCGAAAAAGGCCGAGCTCCACACGATGGAGATGGCCGGCATGGTCATGAAGATGCGGCCGCTCGCCGGCCTCGAGATCCCCGCAGGTCAGCCCGTCACCCTGAAGCCGGGCGGCGAGCACATCATGCTGATGGGCCTCAACGGGCCGCTGCGCGAGGGACAGTCGTTTCCGTTGACCCTGACCTTCGAAAAGGCCGGGGCGCGAGAGGTAACCGTCGCGGTCGAGAAGCCCGGGGCTGCCGGCCCAGCGTCGCAGCGCTGAACGAGCGTCAAATGATGGCCCGCAATCTTCCAGGGCGTTTCGTCCTCGTCGCCGCGCTATTCGCCGGCCTGGTGATCCTGGGTGCCGGCGCCTTTCTCGTGCTGTCGCTGCACGAAACGCCTCGGGGTGCGGCTGGAACCTTGCTCGCCAGCGCCATCGGCGGCCCCTTCCGGCTCGTCGATCAGAACGGCAAGACGGTCACCGATGCCGACCTCAAGGGAAAGTGGTCGCTCGTCTATTTCGGCTATACGCATTGCCCCGACGCCTGTCCGACCGCGCTCAACGACATCGCGATCGCGCTCGACGAGCTCGGACCGCACCGCGACGCGATCCGTCCAGTGTTCGTCACCGTCGATCCCGAGCGCGACACGCCGGAGGTGCTCAAATCCTATGTCACGGCCTTCAACGCCCCGATCCTCGCGCTGTCCGGGACGCCGGAAGAGATTGCCCAGGCGGCAAAGGGCTACCGTGTCTATTATGCAAAACACCCGGAAGCCGGCGGCGACTACTCGATGGACCATAGCTCCGTTATCTATGTGATGGATCCGGAAGGGCGCTTTACCGCCAGCTTCACTCAAGAGAACTCGCCCGAGGAGATCGCTGAGCGGCTGAAAAAGTTGCTCTCCTAGCGCGCGCGGCCGCCGCCCATCAGCAGGCCGAGATCGCGCTCGCTCGCCTCGGGGCCGAGGGCTCCGGCGATCCGCC
>DASQCY010000730.1:0-8365 GCA_035634495.1 Allostellaceae bacterium | reverse complement strand
AAGCTACCCCGAGGA
Organism: Allostellaceae bacterium; assembly: GCA_035634495.1. Taxonomy (GTDB): domain Bacteria; phylum Pseudomonadota; class Alphaproteobacteria; order ATCC43930; family CGMCC-115725; genus AP-15. Next base: position 8,350 of record DASQCY010000730.1, on the reverse strand, counting down.
GCTGCGGCCGGCCCTCTATCGCCGCGGCATGATCCACTACCCCACTGAGGTACACGCCTCCGCGGTCGTCGATCCCGAGTGCCGGCAGCGGGTCAAGGTCGAGGGCATCTGGCTCGATCACCTCTCCCATCCCGATGTCGCGGCCTACCTCGAGAAGACCAACCGCTACACCTCGCGGCCGGAGCGCAGCGGGGCGAAATTGCCGGCGGATCTGGCGATTTTTGCCCGGCATCAGATCGGCTTGGTCCCGGTCGGCGCCGACCCCTACGTCCAGGCGGTCGGGCTGCTGCGCGCGCTCTACGACATCGTCGACGGGCTCAAGCGCTGGGAAGCGACCCAGCCCAACGGCCACGAGGTCTTCCGCCAGTTCTGCCAAGCGATCGAACAGGAGAACGATGCCCTTGGCGAACCGTGGTTTGGCAAAGCCGACGGGGAGCCGTGGCGATGAGCAACCCCAAGGAGGCCGCGTGATGGATTTCTGTGTCGTCGATCGCGCGAGGCCGGATCTCGGCGGTAACCTACGCGGCGGCGACAGCTGCAGCTTTACCCCGACGCTATGGCGCTATCTGATCGACAGGTTCGGCGTCCGCTCGGTGTTGGACGTCGGCTGCGGGGAAGGCCACGCGGTCGCGTTTTTCAATCGTCAAGGCGTCTACGCTCACGGGATCGATGGTCTGCCGCTCAATGTGGAACGCGCAGTCTTCCCGATCGCGTTGCACGACCTCAAGGCTGGTCCCTACACGATGCCTGTCGACCTCGTGCTCTGCGTCGAGGTCGTCGAGCACATTGAGGAGTGCTATCTCGAGTCGCTGATCAAGACGCTGAGCAATGGCCGCATCATCGCGATGACGCATTGCCTGCCGGGGGTGGACGGGGGCCATCATCATGTCAACCTGCAGCCCAAGGAATATTGGGTAAAGCACGTTCAGCAGATGGGCTACACGCTGGCCACTGATAACGACCTCTACCGCACGATCGCCCACGCCGAAACCGGGCCGAAATATTTTTCAGAGTCCGGTCTTGTGTTCATCAGGGACACCGCACCATGAAAAAACTGCACATTGGCTGCGGCAACCATCCTCTGCCGGGTTGGACCAACACTGACCTCAACCCGTGGCGGCCCGACATCCTGCGCATGGATGCGACACAGCACTTTCCGTTTGCCGACGGCGAGTTCGATTACGCCTTTAGCGAGCACATGATCGAGCATGTCCCGCACGCCGGCGGCTTGACCATGCTCGCCGAGTGCCACCGGGTCATGAAGCCGGGTGGCCGGATCCGCATCTCGTGCCCCGATCGCGCGTTCATCCAGCGGCTATGCGGCCCGGCTGAGCAGCTGACCGACACTGACTGGCGCTACGTCGCTTGGGCGAAACAGCATTTCGGCATGAAGACCGCGCTCGATGTCGGGGTCAACTTGGCCAATGGCTTTGGCCACCAGTTCATCTACAGCGTGTCACTGCTGCACCGCGCGTTGGTCGGCGCCGGCTTTGCCAGCATCACTCAGCACCTGATTGGACAGAGCAGCGACCCCGAATTGCGCGACCTCGAAAACGACGGGCGCATGCCACCGGGGTTTCTGCAGCTTGAGACGATGACCCTCGAAGGCGTGGTCGCCTGATGGCGATCACAGTTGAACAAGACACCAGCGCAAAGCGTGGCGCCACCATCAAGCTAGAGACGCGCGCCGATCTGGCAGAATTTTATTCGGCACTGGTCGCCGGCAACGTCAAGGGTGTCGCCTTTGATGTTGTTGTGAAGCTGCTCAGCTTTCTCTCGGAGTAGAGCCGCATGAAGCGCTCGCGCCAGCGCCACGCCGCAAAGCGTCGGTTGAAACGCGCACAGAAGGAATGTCGCCAGCGGGCGGCTCAGCGGAGTAAAACACCATGACTCCACAAGAAAAAGCGCAACGCGTCGCCGACAGCCTCGGCATCAAGATGTATGTGGCGACCGACGGCCAGGTGACGCAGTTCCCCTCGCCGGGTGCCGAGCGGTTTGACCCGCCGGCCCGGGCGAACACAGACGCGTTCGGTCGGACCGCTGGTGCGGCGACAACCGCTGATGCGAGCGGCGAAGACCCAGCTCAAATGTAGGACGGCGCCTTTGGATAGGGCCTTGTCGCAAAGATCGTCCTGTTCGCGCCGACGCGGTGCTGCACGTCGCGACGGATGTCGACATAGCGGTCGCCGAGTGCCGTCCCAAAGGTCGCCGTCTGGCCCGGGCCGCGGCACAGCGTGAAATGCGGGGCTAAGCCCTCCGCTCGCAGCGCGTCCATCTTCAGCCGCATCGCGCCTTGGTCGTTCGGGTGATTGAGCACGCACCAGAGTGCGGCAACCCCGCAGTTTGAGATCGCGCTCTTGTCAAAGCGCGCCACTGCCGGGGCGAGCTGCCGGACCGTCTGGCGCCGCATGCCGGCGTAGAAGGCGAGATCTTTCCTCAGCTCCTCGGTGATCTTCATCTGGGTCTCGAACTCGCGCAGCGCCTCGTCGAGGTCGCGGTCGGGAAACGACTCGGTGACCGCAGTATGCGGCATCACCTCGAGCGTGATCGCGGTCCAGCCGGGATCGGCGCGCCACTTTTCCAGCTGTTCGACCGACATCCGTTCGACGGTCATTCGGGCCTCTTGAGCTGACGCTCGTCGATCTCGGCAAACGACTCGTCGCTGTATTCGCCGCTAATCCGGCCAGCGATCCACCAACCCGGCATGACGAGCGCGGCGTGCGGGTTCCAGTGTGCGATCTGCCAAGCGCAACCCTGCTCTCGCTCTTTGACCCAATAGTAACCGGGCTGACGTGTGGCTGCAGTCATTCGACCTCCACGGGCATACCAAGCGAGATCACATCAAAGGGCCGGCGACCGGTCACTTGCACGACACTGCTCAGTTCCCTGGGTTTGTCGAGAAAAGCGCGGGCAAGATCGCGCGCGGCAACGTCGTCCACTGCCTGGACGCGCATCGTGTAGCGCCCCCGCACCTCGACCTCAAGGTCGTAAGTTTTCAGCATTTCCAAGGATACCCCCGTGAGCAGACGCGCCGCCGACGAATTTGAGACGATCCATGCCCGCATGATCCAGCTACGACGCGAGACTGCCAAATCCCAAGAGCGAAAGCACGTCAATTTGAAGGGCGAGGAAATCGGCAGCTGCGCCGAGTGCGAGACCAACTGCACCGCATGCACCGGCAAGTGTTCCTGGGGGTGACCCAATGATCATCGATATTAGCCATTGGGATGGAACAATCGATTGGGACGCAGTCAAGGCTTCCGGGCTCGTCGACGGCGTGATCATCAAGGCGACGGAGGGCCACACCTGGGTCGACCCTGAGTTTTTCGCCAATCTGCGCGGTGCCGAGCGCGTCGACCTTCCCTACGCAGTCTATCATTTCTGCGATGCGAACCCACCGGCCGCGCAAGCCGCGCATTTTCTGCAGCTCGTCTCATGCCTGCCCTTCCTCGCCCTCGATGTCGAGGCGAATGGCAGCAACACGATCACCGTCGCTCAGACGGCGGAGATCGTCACTCGGCTGGGCATGGTTCGCGGCACCTTGCCGCTGCTCTACATCAACCGCTATGGGCCAGACGGCATCGGCACCGGTCTGCCAAACCGCGTGCTCTCGAAGTGTCAGTTATGGCTGCCCGAGTACGGCACTCGTCCGGTGCCGCCGCTCGGTTGGTCCAATTATACCCTGTGGCAATACACCGACCAAGGGGTCGTGCCTGGAGTGCCCGGCGACAACGGGTTCTGCGATCTCAGCCGGTTCAATGGCGACGCCGTTGAACTGGCGGCGTTCTGGGCCACCCGGCATTAGCCGATGGACCTGCTCTCGTTCGCCGCCCAGCTCAAGGCAATCGGTGGCGAGCTGGCGCAGGCCCAGGTCATACCGTCGCCAGTGGCCGACGAACCGCCGCCGGCGCATGCAGTCGACTGCGGTACGTGCACCGCGTGCTGCCATCTGGGCGTGTATCTGCTGCCCTGGGATGACGCCTCGCAATACCAGACCGAGGCCGACGGCAAATTGCTCAAGCGCGGTCCCGATGGCGGCTGTGTCTATCTGGGCGAGACCGGGTGCACGATCTACGAACGCCGGCCGCTCGCCTGCCGCACGTTCCACTGCGGCATGTTTGTCGCGCGCATGAGCGCCGATGAACGCGCCGAATATCAGGCTAAAGGCGTAGCACTCGGCAATCGGCAATTCGCCCGGGTGCTCGCCGAAGGCGACAAACGCAGCGGCGGGCTGGCCTAGCGGCATAAAGAAAGGCGGGTCCCAACCCGGCCCGCCTTTCGCAGGCTGCAGCACGGAGACCTTAGCACATGGGCTGTCCCTGCCGCGAGATCCGTCGCGTCATCGCACGATGGCTGCCGGGCGGCAAACAACTGGTCGGGCTGCTGCCCGACCTCCCTCCCGAGAGAGGGTCTGAACCAATTCCCGCAAAAGGATCTGAACCAATGGGATCTGAACCACTGAAGATGCTGGCGCGTGTTGCCGGGCAGTCGTTCCACCTGGTGAGCGGCAATTCCTATTACGCCGACGAGAACCGGGTGATCCGTGACATCGATATTCACGACGTGGCCGCGCTGCGCCGGGTTGGCTGCGAAGTGCTGCCGGAGGAGCAGACAGAGGTCGATACCGCCGCAGCTGAAAGCGTTGAGACCCATGCCGTAGGGCAAGCCTTTGAGGACGCGCCCGAGGCAGAGCTCGAGGCTGCGGAGCACGAGGTCGACGCGGAGCGCGGCGAGTGATCCATGCGCCGCTGACCGCGCCAGCCGATGACGGCAAGTTCATTCCGACGGCGCACCGCTACTTTCTGTCGGGCAAGGAATATGAGGACCGCGGCAATCTCGGTGCGGCCGAGCATTGCTTTGTCTCGGCACTGCGCCTCGACCCCAATCATCACGCGGCGCTGACCCACCTGGCGTGCATCGTTGGCGACCGCCGGCAATTCGATGCTGCGGTCGCCTTGGCGCAGCGCGCGGTCAACCTCGAGCCGCAAAACCCGGCTTATCTGGGCAACCTCGGCAACGCGCTGTTTCGCGCCGATCGTTACGTCGAGGCCGGAGCCGCGCAGATGGCGGCGCTCAAGATCGTCGGCGAAAAGAAAGCCCTTGGCGCCGATATCGACCCGCTTAGCGTCGCCGGGCTGTGGCACAACCTCGGCCTGGCGCGGGTCGCCGCCGGCAAGCCCACACAAGCCGTCGAGTGCTTTCGCAGGGCCCGTGACCTGGCCCCCGAGGAACAGCGGATCCGCCGCGACCTCGGCATCGGCCTGCTCGCCTGCGGTGAGTTACCCGAAGGCCTGCTGCACCACGAGGCGCGCTGGGACGACCTGGCGAAATACCCGGTGTGGGACAGCGGCATCCCGCGTTGGGACGGCGAGGACCTCGAGGGCAAGACGATCATCGTTCATCACGAGCAGGGCTTTGGCGACACGCTGCAATTCTGCCGGTTTCTGCCGCAGCTGCGCGCCGGCGGGGCGCATGTCATCGCCGCGGTGCCGCAACCGCTGATGCGGCTGATCAGCATCTCGGGCCTCGCCGACGAGGTCGTCCTGGTCGACGGGCCGCCGCCGCCGGCGCACTACCACTGCCCGATGATGTCGGTGCCGCTGCACCTGCAAACCACGCTCGACACCCTGCCGTCGGCGCCATATCTGCGCGCCCCCGATACCGGTCTGGGTATCCCGGTTCTCAAGCCGCCGGGGGTCCAGCTGATGGTCGGCGTGGTCTGGGCCGGGTCCTCCGGCTACATCCCCGACATGCGTCGCTCGATGCCCTTCAAGCACCTGATGCGTCTGGCGGAGATGCCGCAGCTCGCCTTCGTCTCGCTGCAAAAGGGCGAGCGCGCCGGCGACATCCAACGCGACGGCCTGCGCTCGGGGTTCGGCGATCTCTCCGGGGTCCTGGGTGACTTCGCCGACACGGCGGCGGCGTTGATGCAGGTCGACCTGGTCCTATCGGTCGACACCTCGGTGGTGCACCTGGCGGGTGCGCTTGGCCGGCCGACGATCGTGATGCTGGCGAACTGGCACTGCTGGCGCTGGCTTACCGAGCGTGACGACACCCCGTGGTATCCGAGCATGCGACTGGTCAAGCAGCCGGTTCCCGGCGATTGGGACAGTGTCATGCAGATGGTCCGCGAGATCATCGAGGACTCGGAGATCGAGTCGATCACCAGCGGCGTCGTCAAGACATCGCTCGCCGCCTGATATAGCTAACGAATTAGTCCGACAGCGCCCTGCGGGGCGCTTTTTCTTTGCCTGATTTTCAAGAAAACGCCCTTGGGCAAGGCGCTCGCCAACGTCGGATGACCGTCGGCATTCCCTTCGCGGGAGCCCGAGGGGGGCATCCCGACATCGTATCGCCCACCAGTCCAACGCCGCGATGGCGTCGGTTTCCTCACATTGGAGAGTTAAGCAATGGTCGCCTACAATTTCGGCGTCGGTAACTGGTTTTGCAAACGTACCGACACCGCCAACCAAGTGGTCACGCTGCTCGGTGTGCTCCAGGACATGGAGATCAGCATCGATCGCACCAACAAGGAGCTGATCGGGCAATACGCATTGCCGGTCGACATCGCCCAGGCGCAGATGAAGATCACCGGCAAAGGCAAGTATGCCCAGATCGGCGCCACCAACCTCAACAACACGATCCTCGGTCAGACGCTGACCTCGAGCTCTGGCTTCCAGATCGCCGCACCGGAGAACCACACGGGTGCCGCGACCGTCACGGTCACCAACGGCGCGACCTTCTCGGAAGACCTGGGTGTGCGCTACCACTCAACCGGCAACCCGCTACAGCCGGTAACCGCCACGCCGTCTGCCGGGCAGTATATCGCCGGTGCCGCGGGTGTCGGTGCCTACACGTTCAATGCCGCCGATACGGTGTCGCTGGATGTCTACTACAGCTACAACGTGACGACGATGAACCAGATCAACGCCGCCAACCAGCTGATGGGGCAAGGCACGACCTTCGAGCTGCTCGGGTCGAATACCTACAACGTCTGCGGCGTGACCAAGGTGATCTCGGTCAAGCTCAATCAGTGCAAAGCATCGCGCACTTCTTTGCCGATGAAGAACGTTGACTACACAATGATGGACCTCGAGTTCCAGGCGTTCGCCGACTGCTCCAACAACTGGGGCATCATCGCCATGACCGACTTGTAAGCCACGCTCCTCATCCGATCCGTGGCTTACCGGGCTCGCTGCGCTGCTGGGCATTCTCAGGGACCCAGCGGCGCGGCGCAGCCGCTTTTCAAGGGGGTTTTAATTGCCAGATTTCGATCCACAGGCTCTTGTGCGTGAGTTCAACACGCTCACGGGCGCCCAGATACCTGCGCCCGCAGCATCGCCCGCAGCAGCGCCGGCTGCAGCGACATTGCCGCCACCCTTTCCGGGCGGCAGTGCGACGCATCTGCTGGCCTCGCCCAACGAGCACGCCAAGAGCACCGGCGCACCGTGCATTCGGCTTGTTGGCACAGATTGGCCGATCCCGCTGTTGGCACCGCGACAGAACCGCATCGTCGTGCCTGCCGTAGCGAAGATCACCAAGCGGATGCGTGACATCGCCGAACAGAAATTCGCCACCATCAAAGACGACGAGCGCCAAAGCCTGATCGAGAGCCTCGGCTCAGAGACCGAGCTGCGTTCGCGGCTGTGGCGGGTCACCGATTTCTCGTTCGAGATCATTTCAGCCCTTGAGCCCGAGTTTTTCGATCTGCTCAGCGATGCGCTCTATTGGTCGCTCACTCGCGCGCATCCGACGCTGACCCGGCAGCAATTCGACGACATGCCGATCGGCATGATGGAGATGGTCGACGCGGTCGGCATCATCGCGCAGCAGACCGGCATGATGCGCCGCACCGAGACCGAGGCCGCCGGCCCTTTAGCGACCGGGGAGCCGCCGAGCCCAAGCTCCCAGATTTCGACGCCATCATCGCCCACGTCTGCAACCGGCTAAAAGGCTCGCGTTGGGAATGGTGGGAAGATGACCTGACCTTCCCGCGGCTCGAGGCGCTCTACACCGAATGGGGTGACGAGCCGCCAGCTGACGTTTTCGTCGCGGCCTATTTTGGCTACAAGCGACCGCGGCGCGCCTTGGACGAGCCCAATGCGTGGCAGATGGTCGCCGACTTTCCGAGCGGTTTCATCGGGCTCGACCGCTAGCCTACGCGGTCTCGTTCGAGCTCGAGCAGGCGGGCCTCGACGGCGTCCATGACGGTGTCGCGCGCGGCCCGCAGCCGCACCGTCATCCCGATCAGCAGAACCAGCTCGGCGGCGTTGAACAGGATCAACAGCCCGAGCCACGGCAGGATTTCGAACGCGATATTCGAGCAGTCCATCCCGCCAATTCCTTAATG
>DASQCY010000729.1:0-3564 GCA_035634495.1 Allostellaceae bacterium | reverse complement strand
GCCGGGATGAACTTCTGTGGTCAATGCGGCGCGCCCCTGGGGGCCGCTTGCCCGTCGTGCGGATCCAGCAATCCTCCCAGACACCGGTTTTGCGGTCAATGCGGTACGCCGCTTGACGACTCCGTGCCACCGCACATTGCTTCGTCCGTACCCTTGATGCCGAAGCTGGTCGAGGCGCGAGCCCCGCCCGAAATGAAACAGGTCACCGTCCTGTTTTGCGACATTGTGGGATCGACGCCGCTGAGCGAGCAGTTGGGATCCGAAGCGATGCGCGATCTCGTCAGCTCATTTCTGGAGACGAGCCTAGCAGAGCTGCACCGATTTGGCGGAACGGCGCCGCAATTCGCGGGCGACGGCTTCATGGCGTTGTTCGGCGCGCCGGCGGCCCAGGAAGACCACGTGCAGCGCGCGCTGTTGGCCGCGCTCGCGATCCAGCGCGCGCTCAGCGGCCCGAGGGTTGAGGGCGAGGGCGAAAAATTAAACTTGCCTGTGCGCATGGGCATCCATACCGGTTCGGTTGTGTTCGGCCCGCTTACCGGCAATCTGCCGATGGATCCTACCGCCATCGGTGATACCGCTAATCTCGCCGCGCGACTTCAACAGGCGGCCGAGCCGGCGACGATCCTGTTGAGCGAAGCTACGTACCAGCTCGCGCAAAGCTACGCGAGGGTCGAGCCGGTCGGACCCCTCATGCTCAAGGGCAAGGCCGACCCAATCCCGGCCTATCGCTTGCTGGCGATCTCGCAAGCGCGCGCGGCATTGCGCGCCTCGACAGCGACGGGCACGACGACCTTCGTCGATCGCCACAGCGACTTGGCGATCCTGAACAATTTCTTGCTGCAGGTTGAAGGAGGCCGCCGACAAGCTGTCGGCATTGTTGGCGAGCCCGGTATCGGAAAGTCTCGCCTTCTCAATGAATTCCGGCAGCAACTCGGTGACGGACGCGTAACCTGGCTCGAGGGCCGGTGTGTTTCCTACGGCACCGGCATGCCGTACTTGCTCATGCTCGATCTGCTGCGCAACAATTGCGGCATTGTCGAGACCGACACTCCCGAGGCGATGACCGAAAAGGTCCGCTCCGGTCTGCAGCGGGTCGGGCTGGATTCCGAGCAAGACAGCCCCGTCCTTCTCCATCTGTTGGGCATCAAGGATGTCGGCGCGCCCCCGATGCTGTCGAGCCCTGAGACCTTAAAGGCCAAGACCTTTGAGGTTTTTCGTCAAGTCTGTATAAAACTGAATGAAAAACGGCCACTCATTCTTGTACTCGAAGATTTGCATTGGATTGACAAGGTTTCGGAAGAGTTCCTTGGATTCTTGGCAGAAAATCTGACGGACGCCCGTTTATTGATGTTGACGACTTATCGCCCCGGGTATCATCCGCCGTGGATCCACCAATCCTACGCAGGGCAGATGCCGTTGCAGCCGCTGTCATTGGATGACAGCCTCCAGGTCGTTCGCTCGGTGCTCCTTGCCGAGCCTCGGATCGAAATGGTGACCGAGGACATCGTCGCTAAGGCCGACGGCAATCCCTTCTTTCTCGAGCAGTTGAGTCTGCACGCGGGCGAAACGCTGAAATCGGGTCTCATGGTGCCCGACACGATCCACGATGTGGTGATGGCGAGAATCGATCGGCTGCCGAGTGCATCTAAGCATCTCTTGCAAACTGCCGCGGTAATCGGCCGCGAATTCTCGTTGCGCTTGCTGAATGCGGTGTGGAGCGGTACTGGGCCGATCGAAGCCGAACTGCGAGAACTGATCCGTCTCGAATTCATCGACGAACGTGTCCTGACCGACGGAATCATCTACGTTTTTCGGCATGCGCTGACACAGGAGGCGGCTTATGGCAGCCTGCTCGAGCGGCATCGCCGCGCCTCACACGCCGATATCGGGCGGGCGCTGGAGGGACTTTACGACGGCCGGATCGACGAAGTAGCTGAGCTTCTTGCATTCCACTTTGACCGTAGCGAAGAGGCTGAGAAGGCCGTTGATTATGCGATCCTGGCGGCTGAAAAGGCCCAGCGGAGGTGGGCCAACAGCGAGGCGGTGGGGTATTTCGAGGTTGCGCTCAGGCGGCTCGAATCGATGCCCGCTTCCGAGCCGAACCGGCTGCGCCGCATCGACGCCGTGCTGAAGCAGGGCGACGTCAAATTTGCGCTCGGGCGGCATAGCGAGCACATCCAGAATCTGGATGACATTGGTGACATTGTGAGGGATGCGGGCGATCCGCGCCGCCGTGCCAGTTGGCATTACTGGAGCGGGTATCTGCGCAGTTTGACCGGGAAGGGGTTGGCACTGGCCATCGACGACTGCCGCGCTTCTGCGGCAATCGCCGCGGCGGCTGATCTCGACGAGATCGTCGGTTTTGCGACCTCGAGTCTCGCGATGGCCTACAGCTTCGCCGGCCGGCCACGCGAGGCGATCGAAGCCGGGGAGCAAGCGCTCGCGATTTTCGAAGCCGGCGGCAACCGGTTGTGGGCGAGCCGAACGCTGTGGCACTTGAGCTTGGCGGCCAATATGCTCGGCCAATGGGAGACGAGCCTCGCCTATTGCCGCCGCGCGCTCGCGCATGGTGCCGCCCTCGATGATCGACGGTTGCAAGCGATCGCATTGTGGCGCATGGGCTCGGTGCACATGCAGCGAGGCGATCCGCGAAGCGGGATCCAGTGCTGCGATGAGGCGCTCGCGCTCACACCCTCTCCGTATGACGCGGCGCATGCGAAGGCGGTTCGAGGATACGGGCAAATCAAGATGGGCGGGCTTGATGCCGGCGTTGCCGAGATCACCGAAGCCCTCGCCTGGTTCGAGAAATTTCAGTTGCGCCAACCCTCGCTGCGCTGGGCGCTGTGGCTCGTGGAGGGATACCTGCTTCTCGGCGATGTTGGTCGTGCCCGATCGCTGGCCATCGACATTCTCAACGAAAGCCGCGAAGCGGGTTACCGTTATATGGAGGGATTCGCGTGTTGGCTGATGAGCGACTGCCTTGGTCGCGACGATCCCCGCGCGGCCGAGGACTACGTCGAGCAGGCAATACGCATTTTCGAGGCGATCGGAGCGCGCAATGACTTCGCCAAGGCGTTGGTAACGCGCGCCGAGCTGCTTTGGCACGCCGGCGATTCCGTGGCCGCCCGGCAGTTGTTCGGTGAAGCCCGCGATATCTTCGCGGCACTCGGCACGCGCGACGAACAGGCGATGGTCGAGGACGCGCTCAGCGAAGTGGATCGCGGCTCAACATTGTCTCGCCACCACCACGTACGTTCTGTCCGCCCCCCGGCCGGGCCGCAGAGCGCCGATTGACGGCCGGTTTCCAAGCCAGAACTTTCAGAGGAGGCTTCAAATGCCGGCTTTGGATAGACTGAGAAATCTTATTGCCGCCGAGAACCCCTATACCAATGGGGGTGTAGACGATATGGACATCTATCTGCTCGCGCAATCGGGCAATCCTGGGCTTGGCCCAGGGGGGCTGGCGCGAAGCCAGATCGATGTCGAGATGGCCAATTATTCCGGGACCTGGGATTTCAAAGGAGTGCCGCAACCGCTGAGCCGAGCGCTGCGGATCAAATACCG
>DASQCY010000728.1:0-1595 GCA_035634495.1 Allostellaceae bacterium | reverse complement strand
CCACTCAAAGCAAGCATTGCCGTCTCGGGCCTGAACCTGTAAGTGGCCCTGCCTTTCGTGCCGCCGTCTCCGATTGGCAACTCCCAGAAGAGCCTTTCGCAGGAGCGGGACCGATGGTTCGAATCCGGTTCCCTCCAGCGGCAAAGACGCTATGGGGCGGGCGGCGGGGAAATGGACATTGCGGGGTGGTTCCACGGAAATGAACCGGCCGCCGACAGCACCACCGAAGCCCTGGGTCCCGGCTCTTACCGGGATGATGTTGATGGCGGCCGTGCTATGCGCTTTGCCGGCTGCGGCCGGTGAGAAGCCGAAATACGGGGGAACGCTCACGTACATGATCCCGGCGGACGCGCCGGCGAGCTTCGACGGTCACCGCGATACCTACTATGCGACGGTGCATTCGGTGGCGCCGTTTTACAGCGTGCTGATCCACGTCAACCCTGAGAACCCATCCTCGACCACCGATTTCGTCTGCGATCTCTGCGCCGAGATGCCGCAGCCGTCCGATGACGGCAAGACCTACACCTTCAAGATCCGCCAGGACGTCCAGTTCCATGACGGCTCGCCCCTGACGGCTGCGGATGTGGCCGCCAGCTGGAACAGGATCATCTTCGCCCCCGAAGGAACGGCGGGCGGGCGCGCCGGCTATGATCTCTTGGTCGACAAGGTTGAGGCGCCCGATCCCAGGACCGTGGTCTTCCAACTGAAATTCGCCACAACGGCGTTTCTGCCGGCGCTCGCGGATCCCGCCGCCTTCATCTACAAGAAGGACATCCTGGACAAAGATTCGCGCTGGTACGAGAGCCATATACTCGGTTCGGGCGCATTCAAATTCGCCGGCTACGAAACAGGCCAGTCGATCAAGGGCGTAAGGAACCCCGATTACTACCATCGGGATCTCCCTTACCTCGACAGCTTTACCGGCATCTACGCCGGCAAGCAGGCGGTGCGGGTCGAGGCGATCCGCAGCAACCGCGCGGCGATCGAATTCCGCAGCCTCCCGCCCGCGGCGCGCGACGAACTCGTCAAGGTGCTGGGCGCCAACATCACAGTCCAAGAGAGCGATTTGAACATTGTCAGCCTGGTGACGCCAAACCACAGGAAGACCCCGTTCGACGACCCTCGGGTGCGCCGTGCGCTCACCCTCGCGATCGACCGTTGGCGTGGCGCGCCGGCGCTCTCCACGATCGCCATCGTGCACACCGTCGGCAGCCTCGTCTTTCCCGGCTCTCCGCTGGCGCCGACCAGGGAAGAGCTGGAGGAGATTGCCGGGTTCTGGCCCGACATCGAAAAATCGCGGGCCGAGGCGCGGCGGCTGTTGAAGGAGGCGGGGGCCGATGGCCTCAGCTTCGAGCTGCTGAACAGCAACGTCGACCAGCCCTACAAATATGTCGCGACCTGGCTGATCGACGAGTGGAGCAAAATCGGGCTCCACGTGACGCAACGTGTCATCCCGACCGGTCCCTGGGTCGAGGCGATGCGCAAGGATCGCTCCGCCTGTCCGACGACGATATCCCGCCGGCAACAGCCACACTCTGCCGATGGCACCCTCAGCCTCGACCTCGGCCGCCAAAACCCAGATCCTTCAGCACGCC
>DASQCY010000727.1:0-7234 GCA_035634495.1 Allostellaceae bacterium | reverse complement strand
CCGCCTATGCAATAGTCGACCCGCACGGTTGCATGAGGGGGCCGGCGTGGCCGCTCGCCGTCACCATAAGCGGGTGCTCATTTACAGCCATGACAGCTTCGGGCTCGGGCATCTGCGCCGATGCCGGGCGATCGCCCACTCACTGGTCGATGCGGACCCTGCGGTTTCGGTCCTGATACTATCTGGGTCGCCAATCATCGGCAGTTTCGATTTTCGTTCCCGCGTCGATTTTGTGCGGGTGCCGGGCGTCATCAAGCTGCGCAATGGCGAATATGTTTCGCTCAATCTGCACATCGATCTCGAGGAGACGCTGGCGATGCGCTCCTCGATCATCCGGCACACCGCGGATATTTTCGACCCCGACCTGTTGATCGTCGACAAAGAGCCGTTGGGACTGCGCGGGGAGGTGCGGGAAACTCTCGATCTGCTGCAACGCCGCGGAACGGCCTTGATCCTTGGGCTGCGCGACGTGATGGACGATCCCGAGGCACTGGAAAGCGAGTGGGAACGCAAGCAGGCGGTCCCGGCGCTGGCCGAATATTACGACGAGATATGGGTGTACGGCTTGCCGCAGATCTGTGATCCGCTCGCCGGGCTCGCGGTGCCGAGGGGCGTACGCCGGCGCATGACCTATACCGGCTATCTTCGGCGCTACGCAGTCGAGCCCCAGGTCACACCGGAAATTCTGGACATCCTCAGGAGCGAGTTCGTGCTGGTCACGCCCGGCGGCGGAGGCGACGGCGAAGCCTTGATCGACTTGGTGTTGTCGGCTTACGAATACGATCGGGCTCTGCCGCTCCCTGCTTTGCTCGTCTTCGGCCCGTTTATGCTGCCCGAGCAACGCGCGGAGTTCGCAAACCGAGCTTCACAGCTACCGAACGTTCGCGCCATCACTTTCAACGCACGGCTCGAATCCCTGATGGCGCGCGCCGCCGGTGTCGTCGCTATGGGCGGCTACAACACCTTTTGCGAAATTCTCTCTTTTGACAAGCGAGCGCTGATCGTGCCGCGAACAGCGCCCCGTCTGGAGCAGTACATCAGGAGCCGACGTGCCGCCGAACTTGGACTTTTGACCATGCTGTCCGAGCAAGAGGGCCGCGACCCGAGGGTGATGGCTACCGCCCTCCGCCATTTGACCGAACAGGCTCCGCCCTCGACCGTTGTGATTCCCGGCTTGCTCGACGGTATGCCCAGCGTCAACCGACGCACGCGAAAGTGGCTCGATGAGGGACGCGCCGGCTGCTTTGCGTCGCGTGAGCGTCTCGAAGCGTGAGGCGTGGCACCGTCGTCACCACAAGCGGTTGGTCGCATTGCCTTTGTTCTCAAAGGCTATCCGCGGCTATCCGAGACTTTTATTGCTCAGGAGATCCTCGCTCTCGAGCAACGTGGGCTCGATATCCTAATCGTTTCTTTACGCCACCCGACGGATCGCGCGACCCATCCGGTCCACCAGCTGATCCGCGCCACACTGCTTTATCTTCCGGAATATCTGTATCAAGAGCCACATCGTGTCTGGCGAGGATGGTTGCATTCGCGCCGACACTCGGGATATCACACGGCGCTGCGTGCTTGGTTAGCCGATCTGCGACGCGACCCGACTCCGAACCGCATCCGCCGCTTTGGCCAAGCTATCGTATTGGCGGCGGAGCTCCCGGCGAATGTTAACCACCTCCACGCACATTTCCTTCATACGCCCGCTTCGGTTGCCCGCTATGCCGCCTTGATCACGGGTCGCAGCTGGACAGTTTCGGCGCACGCCAAAGATATCTGGACGCTTCCGGTATGGGAGAAGCACACAAAACTCGCCGAGGCCCGGTGGGTAGTGACCTGTACAGAAGCTGGGCGGAGCCACCTCGCGAGCCTCGCACCTCGCCGTAGCACGGTCGCGCTCTGTTATCACGGACTCGACCTCGAGCGATTTCCGGCGGCACCGCCGCGATCGATTGGGGGCGACGGCAGCGATCCTAAACATCCAGTCGTTCTCCTCTCGGTCGGGAGGCTAGTTGCCAAAAAGGGCTACGAGGACTTATTTGCTGCGCTCGCGCTCCTGCCCCCGGGTCTGGAATGGCGCTTCGTTCATATCGGCGGGGGCACACTGAGGATCGCGTTGATACACCTGGCCGGGCGCCTCGGTCTGTCCCACAAGATCGAATGGCGCGGGGCCTTACCCCAACCCGACGTGCTCGCTGGTTACCGCCAGGCGGATCTGTTCGTGCTCGCCTCGAAAGTAGCGAAGGACGGCGATCGTGATGGCCTGCCCAACGTCCTTATCGAGGCGCAGAGCCAGCGGCTCGCCTGTATTGCAACCAATGTGTCGGGGATTCCCGAGTTGATCGAGCAAGAAGTGACGGGGTTGCTCGTGCCTCCCGATGACCCTGTTGGGCTTGCTCAAGCGATAAGCGCCCTAATCCGTGATCCCGCAAGGCGTGCTGCGCTGGGCACCGCTGGGGAACGCCGCGTGCGCAGCAACTTCGCTATGAAATCTGGGATCGACGTGCTCGCGGGGCGTTTTGGACTGCTTCCGCCTAATCGGCAAGGGATCAGCTTACGCGGTGCTTCCGGGCCATCATATGACACCCATCGCCACGGCGAGGACGCGGTTTTGCAAGCTGCCGAAGTTCCATTCCTCGGGGTTCGGCCAGAGACATAGCCTCGCGAAGCGCCATGCGCGTCGCCTTCTACGCACCGATGAAGCCGCCCGATCACCCCGTCCCGTCGGGAGATCGCCGGATGGCGCAGCTTTTCCTTGCAGCTCTCCGTCTTGCCGGGCACGAGCCCATCCTCGCCTCACGGTTTCGCAGCTATGAGGGGTCCGGCGATCCCCTCCGTCAGACGCGGCTTGCCGCGCTCGGTCAGCGGGTCGCCGAGCGCCGTCTGCGCCTTTGGCGAGAAATTCCGGAATTTATGCCGGAACTGTGGTTCTCCTACCACGTCTATCACAAAGCGCCGGACTGGTTGGGTCCCCCCATCGCGGGCGCGCTCGGCATCCCCTATGTTGTCGCCGAAGCCTCCGTGACCCCGATACAAGCGCTCGGTCCTTGGGCGTTCGGCCATCGGGCTGCCGAGTGCGCGATCCGGAGGGCCGACTCCGTGATCGGATTGAACCCCTCCGATCGGGAGTGCGTCTTGCCGTTGCTGCGGGACCCTTGGCGCTGGGTTGCCTTCAAGCCGTTTGTCGATGCGGCGACCTATGGTCGAATAGGGAAACCAGAGGGCGAGTCACCACGCCTGATAGCGGTCGCGATGATGCGCCACGGTGACAAACTCTCCTCTTACCGCCTTCTCGGCGACTCGCTGTCTCGCCTGATCGATTTGCCTTGGTCGTTAGAAGTGGTCGGCGACGGTCCGGCGCGACGCGATGTCGAGAATGCCCTCGCTCCACTGAACGAGCGAGTGACCTGGATGGGATCGCTCGACCACTCGTCGATCGCGGAGCGACTTGCCTTGGCCGATCTCTTCGTCTGGCCCGCCTGCAACGAAGCCTTCGGCATGGCGCTGCTCGAGGCACAGGCTAGCGGGTTGCCCGTGGTGGCCGGAGCGGACGGTGGAGTTGGAGAAGTCGTGGTACCAGAGGTGACCGGGCTCCTCGTCGCACCCGGCGACGCCCGTGCGTTCGCCGCCGCGGTGCGTAGTGTGATACTCGATCACGGTCGCAGGTCGGCGTTCGCGAAAGCGGCGCGGGAGCGTGTTCTCTTGGAGCATGATCTCACGGTCGCCGCCCGCCGACTCGGTGTAGTGATCGAAGCGCTCGGTCGGGCTCGTCCGGCACGATACAAATATGGGACTAGATCGTCCGGTCCGCGGCGTGCCTATCCCCAGCAATCGCTCCCTGAGATTTCGTGAGCGGCTCGGTCTTGTTCTACGTACAGCACCTGCTCGGCATCGGGCACGTGCAGCGCGCTTTCCGGCTCGCCGACGCGGTCGTGCGCGAAGGCATCAACGTTACCCTGGTCTCAGGCGGAGAACCTCCCTCCGGACCCATCTGCGTCCAGTCCGCGCGCATCGTTCAGCTTGCGCCGATCAGAGCCCGCGACGCGAGCTTCAAAGAACTCGTCGGTCCGGGTGGCCGATCGATCGACGAAAAATTGCGAGAAACGCGTCGGGGGGCGTTGCTCGCTGCCTTCGAGGCGGCGCGGCCCGATGCCGTGTTGATTGAAGCTTTTCCATTCGGGCGACGCGCGTTCCGCTTCGAGCTTGAACCGCTGATCGAAGCGGCACGGTTGCGCCGTCCTCGACCGCGAGTCCTGTGTTCGGTTCGGGACATCGTGGTCATGCCCGACGACCCGAGGCGTCGTCGCGAAATCATCGATCGGGTGCGGACCGATTTCGACTTCGTGTTCGTCCACGGCGATCCCGGCTTCATACCACTGGAGGCGAGTTTCTCCGCGGCATCGGAGATCGCCGATCGCCTGGTCTATACGGGTTATATTAGTGAAACCGATCCGATCGACGGGGGAGACGAGAGTGCCGGGGCGGACGAGGTATTGGTCTCCGTTGGCGGAGGTGCTGTCGGCACCACTTTGCTGTCGACGGCGCTCGAGGCCAGGCGACGCGGCTGCCTCGCCGGTTTCACGTGGCGTCTGCTCGCAGGACCCAACCTGCCGCAGCAAGCATTCGGGATCCTTGCGGGTGCTCTGCCGGAAGGTGTGGTCCTCGAACGCTATCGCCGAGAATTCCCGCAGATGCTGCGGCGCTGTCGCGTCTCGGTGAGCCAGGCGGGATACAACACCGTGCTTGATATTCTCGCCGCCCGCGCTCCAGCCGTGGTCGTGCCGTTCGCGTCCGAAAGGGAAACGGAGCAGCAGTTGCGAGCGGAACGGTTGGCTACCCGCGGGGTCCTCGAACTGGTTCCTGAGACCGACCTCACGTCGGTCCGGCTCGCTCGCGCGATCGAACGCGCGATCAAGCGCGGGCCTGTGGCGATCTCGGTCGACACGGGCGGGGCGCGCCGCTCGGCCCGCCTAATCGCGAACCTGATCCGTGATCCCGCGAGCGTCACCACACGAGCAGGCTAATGCGTCAGTCTGAAAATGTCGCGCCGCTGCTTTCGGCGGGAGGGAATCTCCGTCCTTATTGCTAATATCGGCCTACTGGCGATCCGATCAAACTAAGAGATAAAGCTTCTGTTCTTTGGGGGAGAAGAGGGGAGATCTTGGGGGAGAAGAGGGGAGAAGCTCGCTTCTTTGCGGTAATCACGATCCTAAAATTGCCTCATACACATGACATAACTCCGCCGATCGCGGCTCCGGGAACGGACCGCGGCTGAACGAAGGAGGGGCAGATGGCTGATGGGCTTATACCAAAAACGCCGAGTCTGAGCGCGATGGGCAGGCGTTCGAGAAAGGTCCGGTCGGGGACAACGGGCCTGTCTGTTACACAACCTGAAAGAGAGATTTTGCTGTAGATTTGCTGCAGATGCAACGACAGTCAAACGCTCACTCAACTATTGATAGCGACTGGCGGCAGCCCAGAACACCCGCTCGGCGGGCGTCGATCGGGCAGGCCGCCTTTGCACGTTTTCCCGGACGGCGAGCCGGAGCCAATCCTTGCCGCTCCACGTGGTTCCTAGCCACTGGCGCATGATCGCCCGAGCACCCGCGCGCTTGATCGAGTGCATCGACGGCGAATACAAACAGATGCATTACCCGAGCGGACGGGGTTTTGTATGCGGTCGCCCGGCGGTATTATCGGCGCATGAGGCAGCCGCCCCATCAGCATTTGGCCACGACAGCGAGATGGACCGATCTGGTCGATGAGTTCAACCGCTGGAGAGAAGCGGGCCGGGTCGCAACCCTCTGGTGGCGTGATGACGATGCAGCGGCAGAAAGCGGTCGGCTCGACAGTCTCGTTTCGATCGCTGGCGATATCCCGATCTCGCTCGCGGTCATTCCAGCCGCGGCCGATCCGGGACTTGCTGCGTGGCTCACCTGCCCCTCTCAGTCTCCCCGTCTCGCTGTCCTTCAGCACGGGTGGTGCCATGTGAACCACGCTATTACCCGCAAGAAGAGCGAGTTCCCGCCCGAGCGTTCTTGTCAGGCCGTAGCATCCGACTTGGAAGCGGGTCGAGTGCGGCTGACGGCGCTTTTCGGGACCCGCGCGCTCCCAGTTCTGGCGCCGCCTTGGAACCGTTTTGCGCCGTGTTTTCTGCCACTCCTTCCAGCTTGCGGCCTCGGCGCGATCTCACGCGCAACGCCGCGGCGCACTCCCTGGCCGGCACCCGGCATTGCCGAGGTCAACGTTCATATCGATCTCGTCGCGTGGGCGGAGGACCGCTGTTTTATAGGGGAGGAAGCGGCACTGGGTGGCATCGTTAGACACTTGCAGGCGCGTCGCCTTTGCGAAGTCGACGCCCAGGAGCCCACCGGAATTTTGACGCACCACCTAGTGCAGGACGAGGCGACAGACGTGTTCCTTCGCCGGCTCGTCGAAATCACCAAGGAACACCCTGCGACAAGCTGGCTCGACGCGGCGGAAGTATTCGCGGACGCCCTTTGCCCCGGGCGATGACCTATTACGCTTACCCGACCTCAGCTATGTATGGTGATTACGTTCGCGCCGCGGCTGGGTTCGTCCCGACCGCAGCAATCTTAGCAGCCATGCCCGTCGGCATAGTTGCGGCCACTGTGTTGAGCGGCTTCGTAGCACTCTTTGCGGTATTCGGTGTGCGTACGATACTACGCCACGGTACCCGTTTCGAGATAACCGAGTCGGCTCTGCGCGCTTCGGGACTGCGTCGCACGTCGATCGCTTGGGGGGAACTCGACCGTATGACGCTCGCTTACTATTCCACTCGCCGCGATCGGCGCGACGGTTGGATGCAGCTCGAACTTCGCTCCGGGTGGACGAAGGTACGCTTGGACAGTCGGATCGAGGGTTTTTCCGAGCTGGTCGATAAATCGGCCAGAATTGCGAAGTCCCGCGGGTTAACTTTGAATGCGGCCACTTTAGCCAATTTGGCTGCCCTTGGGGTCAGTTTACACACCGAGCCCAGCGTCTCGGACGCGGCGGGAGATCCCGTTTGACCGATCTCCTCACCATCCGCGACCTACATGTTCGTTTCGCCGCCCCAGGCGGCTTTATTCAAGCGGTTACGGGGGTCTCGTTCCGCGTGCGACCGCGGTCAACCGTGGCGCTCGTCGGCGAATCCGGCTCTGGAAAGTCGGTGGTCAGTCAGACCATTCTTCGCATCCTGCCGCGCAACGGGGTTATCACCCGTGGTGAGATCTTGTTTGCC
>DASQCY010000726.1:0-3466 GCA_035634495.1 Allostellaceae bacterium | reverse complement strand
CCCACAGTGGCAGCAAAATCGCTGTCCAGCCGAGCACTGATAACGTGACGATGCAAATCATCGACGCCCGCACCGAGAGGGGACTTTCGGTGCTGCCCTCCGCCCCCAGCGGCGCGACGGAACGACCAAGGCTGTGGAATGCGAGCACGATCACCACCTTCAAACCGATCGAGGAAGATCTTCCCGCGCGGGGATTAAGATCTGGTGAACCGGTCATGACCGCAGCGGTCGGGCAAAGCTAAGCTCGTGACCATCGGGATCGGTCAGGTGGAAGAAGCGTTCACCCCACTCGGCGTCACGCGGCGCGGTGTCGGGCGGGCAGCCGGCGGCGACGAGACGGGAATAGAGCGCGTCCACGTCCGACTCGTAGAATATCAATCGCCCCCACCAGGACCAGTGGCGCTCGGGGGGCTGGGCGATCAAGTTCAGAAAATTGCCGCCGGCGCGAAAACTGCTGAATGCCGCGTCCTCACCGCCATACAGCAGCTGAAACCCGAGCAGGTGGTAAAACCGGACAGCACGCCGCATGTCGTGCGTGGCGAGCGTGACGGCGCTGATGGTCTCGATCATAGCAATCGCCTCACTTCCCGTGACAAGCCCTCGATCATTGAACGATCGAGTCAGATGCCCGCCTGCGCTGCTCTCCGTCGGAGATCAGCCAGTACAGACCTCCTAAAGAGAGCGCCAGACCGCCGAGGCCCAGCAAGGTCTCCACGCTCGCAGCCGCGTAATCCAATAGAACCAGCTTCCGAGCGAGCACGATCACCGTAATGAGTACAACGATACGAACTTGAATGGCGCCCGACCTTTGCCGAATCGCCAAGACGATCGAGTGATTGAACTCCACCAAGATTATGACCGTCAGGATCAAACCGAAGGTATCCTTCAATGCACCGGTCTCCATGGATCCTATACCTGACATCAAATCGTCGAATAACGTAATCGTCGCCAGGATTAGCGAGTAAACGATAACCAATGAAATAATGACCACTATAATACCCAAAATAATTTGCTCAAACCACTCGTATAGTGTGCGGCCTTTGGTCTGCTGCCGAAACATGTCGAGCAGAAACAAGGAACCCCCCTTTGGCCAAGTTACGGTGAGCAAGTTTGGTCCGGCGGGCAGTGTGCCATGCCTATCCGATGGTGCAAAATCACGGGCTGATGGGTATTCAGAACCGAGTGTCCCGATATGCGGGACTGAGAGAAGGCAGCCGCTCATCCTCGCTGCCCGCCGATCTCGTGGGCGGCGATCGCAGTTCACATCCCGCTCGGAGGTAGAAATGGCAAAAACTTATTTGAAGCGCCAGGCAGCGCAGGCGCGGGCCTATTCGCAGGCGGTCGTCAGCGAAGGCGGAAAGGTTGTTTGGTTGGCCGGTCAGGTCGCGGCTGAGGACCCATCAGGCAACTCGCTCGCCGGCGATTTTGACGGCCAGGTGCGCGAAGTGTTTTCCCGACTGGGGAAGACGCTCGAAGACGCCGGCGGCGGACTCGGCGATATGGTGACGATGACCGTCTTCATTACCGATGCGCGGTTCGGCGACCGCTTTACGCAGCTGCGCAAAGGGATCTTCGGCGACAATTTCCCGGCGAGCGCGCTGATCACCGTCGCCGGTCTCGCGCGTCCGGAACTACTCGTCGAAGTTCAGGGTGTTGCGGTGATCGGTTGAACGACATGATGCATGATTCGTGATGACCTTGTGCGCTATGGTTCGCGCGCTCTTTTCATGATGTATTTTGAGCGAGCGCGGGACGTGATAGGCTAGCGTCCGAACAGAGCAGTAGGGAGGCGGTCTGATGCGCGCCATGGACGTCATGACGACCAACGTAATCACAGTCGAGCCCAACACCTTGGTGCAGGAGCTGGCGACACTCCTCTCCGAACGCGGGATCAGCGGGGTACCGGTCGTCGATTCGGACAACCGCCTGGTCGGTGTCGTCACCGAGGGCGACCTGCTCCATCGTGCCGAAACCGGGACCGAGAGGCGGATCCAGCGCCGGCGTTCGCGCTGGCTCGACACGTTCGCCTCTGATCAGGAGGCGGCTCGCGATTATGTCAAAGCACATGGCCGCGTAGTGCGCGAGATCATGACGCGCGACGTCATCTCGGTCAGCGACACGACCGAACTCGCTGACATCGCGACCTTGCTCGAGACAAAGCGAATCAAGCGCGTGCCGGTCCTTAGCGACGGCAAGCTCGTCGGCATCGTCAGCCGGGCGAACCTCGTGCGGGCCTTGGCGATGACGAAGAGCGAACCGGCGATCCAAGCCGACAGCGACGACCAAACGATCCGTCAGAAGCTGATCACCGAATTGACCGGACAAGAGTGGGTTCACATGTGGGCAGCGGACATCATCGTCAGAGACCGGGTCGTGCATCTCTGGTTCTCCGACGACCGGTCCGAAGAGGAGAGGCAGGCCGTGCGCGTCGCCGCCGAGAACATCCCCGGGGTGCGCCAGGTCGAAGAACACATCGTACCCGCGCCGGTATTCCCTTCGTTCTGACGCACTGTCGACTGGGCCGGGCGTTCGACCAAGAACGCCCGGCCCTCCACTGCCTGCTTAGTAGCGGCGCTGCGCGCGGCGCAGAAAATCAATGAAGATCGCCGCCAGGAGCCCTTCCTTGGCGTTCCAATCTTCCAGTGCGACATCGAGGTCGGGGCGCTCTTCGGTCAGCACCTCGTGGTACTCAGCGTTCGGCATCAAGCGATGGGCGACCTGGCCCGGCTCGCGCGGATGAGTCCGATCATTGCCGGGGATGATGCAGGCGGGCATGGTCATTGAGCGCAGCTCGTCCGGGCTGATGCCGATGACCGGATGGTCCGCCCCTTCGTTGAACCTCCGCCGCCATTCGTTCATCACGGCGATGAAGCGCTCGACATCCGTCGACAGCAGCCGCGCCCGGTTGGCCGGATTGTTGGCGACAAGCTCGGCGAAATGCTCGGTGCGGCAGACCGCTTCCATGCCGCCCCGTTGCGCGGCTTCGATGAACTGAGTGTAGTAGTTCTGCACCAAGCGCCCGGCGGCAAAGGCGCCGCCGGTGACCCGCCACAACAGGAGCCCGCGCACATCGGCGGGATGACGCAACGCCGCCAGCAGAGCCAGCCGACAGCCTGACGAGCTGCCGCCGATGAACGCGGGAGCGGCGTCGAGCTGCTGTAGCAGCTCGTGAAGGTCGGCGGCCCACACCTCGTTTTCGGAATTCCCTCCGTCGAACGAAATGTCAGAGCCACCGCAATTGCGCCGGTCGTAGACGAGCACGCGATTACCCGCCTCGGCGATCTTTTGTCCGAGCGGTTTTACCCCGACCAGACCGCGACGCCCACCGGGTTGGAGTGCCACCCATGGGCCCCGATCACCGAGCACCTCGTAATTGATTGCAACGCCGCGGACAGTCGTGATCGGCATGGCTCTCCTCCATGGTCGAGATTGCGTAATTATGCGATCCTAACCGACATTGAGCGGA
>DASQCY010000725.1:0-20799 GCA_035634495.1 Allostellaceae bacterium | reverse complement strand
GACCAAAGATCCCCGTCATGCAAACAGCTGGCAGCTCACTCTAAAAGGTATACCAGGGAAAATTCACGCGCGCGGCTGTTTCCCGTTCGCAGTACCCAGCCCGTCGGGACCACAGCGGAAGGATTGGGCCGATGCCGATGTCATCTGGCGCAACGGCAAATGGTCGGTCTCGGTCTGCGTCAAAGGGCAGCGCTCGCGCTCGCATGGCTACCGGCCGGTGACGATCCGCTTTGATCTGATCGCGGGTTTTGCGCTGGTCGACAATTACCCGGAGGAGCCGCCAGGGTTGATCCAGGCGCGCTTGCTGCAGGACCGGCTCGCAGATCGCCAATCGGACTGCGATCGTCTTTTCCCGCGTGGCAGGGTGCGCCGCGACGAACCTGATTATGCCGAGCTACGGCTCGAGATCTCCCGGCTCGCCGCGCGGATCGCGCGGGTGCGCGCCAATGCACTGCACACTTGGACCGCCGGTATTGTAGCCCGAGCATCGGCGATCACTGTCATTGCGCCGCCGCTCGAGGAGGACATCAGAACACCGCACGGCGACGCCAAATCCTGGGGTGCCCATGTCGAAGTAGTGTCGGCAATCAATCGCGAAGCGCTCGCGCAAGCCCCGGGAGTGACGATCCGCATGCTGCAATACAAGGCGGCCGAGGCCGGCATCGCTTGCCACGTCGTCACTGACCCGGAACCGCCGCTCGCCATCGGTCGCGAGCTTGTAACCGCCGGCAAAACCCTGCGCCGCGCACGGCGCGCTCATCGTGAGGAGATGGCCCATGGCCTATGAAGTCAGAACTCCGCTGCTGCTCGAGTCGATCGAAGCGGCCCGCTTCGTAATTGATGCCGCAAAGACCGGCTCAATGGCGCCGGCCGAACGCCGCGATATCCTAAGCGGTGGGCGCTTATTGCAAACTGCCGTCGCGCATGACATCCGCGCACGCGTGGCCGATCCGCGCATCCGCGCGCAGGAAGCCAAACTGATCGAGGCCGAGAAGCAGCAGCAACTGCCCAAACCGGACCCCGACGAGACTGACCCATCCGGCCCGCCGGGAACCACAGCGGGAGATCGACACAAAGGTAGGCGGCAATAACCCGGCCCGCCGGGGCAATAGCGGGAGTCGAGCGGCCGCTATGTCGCCAACACCCGGCCCGCCGGGGCAACAGCGGGAGAGCGCGCGCTCAGCCAGCGAACACCCGGCCCGCCGGGTCAACAGCGGGAGAGCTGAATGACCGACGGCGCATGCAACACCCGGCCCGCCGGGGCAACAGCGGGAGACGCGGACGTTCACCGGCCCGCCGGGGCAACAGCGGGAGCATGTGGAATGCTCGGGTCCGTCGCACGCACTACCCGGCCGCCGGGACAACAGCGGGAGATGTGTGCCCATGCGATACCCGGCCCGCCGAGGCAACAGCGGGAGGCAGCGATGCGAACCGCTCGACCAATGCAGATGGCGCACGCACTACCCGGCCCGCCGGGAACAGCGGGAGATGCCCTTGATGATGTTCGGCGATGACTGACCAGTCGCCGATCCACATCGTGCTGCGTGGTCAGCCGCGGGCGTGGAAGCGGCCAAACCCCAACCGCGCCAAGCCCGGCAAGTTCTACACCGCGGCCGACGACGACTTCTTCCACGGCCTTCTGCGCAGCGAGGCGGCGCGGGTCATGGCGGACCTCAACCCGATCGACGGCCCGATCGAGCTGTCGCTGCTGGCGGTATTCAAGATCGCCAAAACCTGGCCCAAGTGGAAACGGCTGCAGGCCGAGGCCGGGCTGTTGCCGCACACCAGCCGGCCCGATCTGGACAATATAATCAAAGGGATCAAGGACACCTGCTCGGCGGTGTGCTACCGCGACGACCAGGCGATCTCGTCTTACGGGGCTTGTTCCAAGATCTACGGGCTGCAGCCGCGGCTCGAGATCATGTTCACGCCGATCGTGCAGCCCGCCCGCTACGTCGTCGGCAAGCCACTCGCCGCGCAAGCCGATCTGTTTGCGGGGCTCGCCGCATGAGTGGGAGGCCGGCTCTGGCACGCGTCCTGACCGCGCAGAACGCGGTGATCAACACCGTCTCGGTGCAGATCAAAACACTGACCGTCTCCGGCAAGCAGGTGACGCTTGCGGTGTTCCGCCAATTGATCGAGGAGCACATCTTCGACTTCACCACCGGCGGCCTGCGCGGCGTCGGCTGGGGCCATGTCCGCTATCTGATCGATGCACTGCCCGACCAGGCGATAAACCTGGTCTGGCAACGCGGCGACGAGCTGCGGCGGTGCATCGTCGACCGCGAATTGCCGTATGCGCCGGGCTGGCACTGGGATCAGCAACGGGTTGACGCGTTCCTCGCCAATCCCATCAGAAACACCGACTCCTACAGAGAGCATCATAGTTTCTGCGCGCGCGACATCAGAACCGCGTGGGGCGAGGATCTTTCGGACAGCCTGGCAGGCCGATTTACGGTGCCGCATCCTTACCCGCGCACCGCCAAGGAAGAGCAGGAAAACCGGGCTGCGACAGATGATTACCGGGCGCAGGTCCGCGCCATCGCGGAGCCGATCCTCCGCCGCATTGTGAAAATCGAGGAGGCCTACAACCGTCACCTCGTGCCGCTGTTCGATCTCCCGCAACTCTTCATTGCAGTGTGAGCAGCGCGGTGACTCCGTCCGATTACCCGGCCCGCCGGGGCAACAGCGGGAGATCGCAGTCTGAAAAGGGGGAGTGCAATGCGCCACCATTGCCATTGGCCCGGCTGCACGGTCGAGGTCGTGCCGCAATTTTGGGGCTGCCTGACCCACTGGTACACGCTGCCTGAGCCGATCCGCCACGACATCTGGCGCCACTATCGCCGCGGCCAGGAGAAGAACAAGAACCCCTCGCGCGCCTACATCCGCGCCACTAAGCGGGCGCGCGACTGGATCTACGACCATTATCCCGACGCGCTGCCCCAGCCGCAGCTGGAGCTCGCCCGATGAAAGGCGCCGAGGTGCTTCACCTGCCGAACGTGGGTCCGGTGAGCGACGACGAGGTCTCGGACGTCGCCCGGGTCACCAAACCACTGGCGGTCGCCTGCCATGGCCTGTCGCTCAGATACGGCTGGCCGACCGTGATCGATGCCATGCTCGGGGCCTACTACACGCTGGCATTGGAACAGCTGGGCCCAGCCCGGCTCGCCGAAGTGCTGACCGACCTCGCCGACGAAACCCTGAAAAGGCACGTCCAATGAAGACTGCCCAAGTCATGCCGCGCAAAGCCAAGCGCAACCGCCGCCGGCGGTCGTCGAGCGATCGGGAACGACACGCCGCGGCCATGCTGCTGGCTCCGGTCGTCAGGCAGGTCGTCCTCGGTGCCAAGCTGGCTGACGTCTGGCCAAAGGCACCACCACCGGAGGTCGTCGAATGAAGAGCAAGTTCGATGCGGGTGAGGTTTGGGAAAAGCTCACGCCACAGCAGCGCAACTGTGTCGGCGTGGCGACAGTGCTTCTGATGGCGTCGTTCGTCGCCGAACACTTCAGCCCCGCGAACGACGTGGCGATGCAACGCTGGCTGCATGCCCGCGACACCGCGCTGCACTATCTGCGGGGAATACCGTTGGATGCACATCGACTGATCGCAGGCCCCGATCTTAGCCTCGTCAACATGCGCGCCTGCCGCCTCTGTGGTTGCACCGATCACAGCGCCTGCGAGGACGGCTGCTATTGGGTCGAGGAGGATCTGTGCAGCAAATGTGAGCACCAGGCCGCCGGGCATGCCTGAGGATATGGCGAATGACTGATCCGCCTGATGACGACGAAATGGACCTCTGGGGTTGGGCAGATCGATCTTCGCAGCAAGAAAACCTCGACCGCGTCGCCTCGAAACTGAGCGGGCCGATATTGGCCTTCTGCCGGCAGCGCCGGGATTTCCACATGGAGGATCTGCGCGACTATTTGCGGGCACAGTCGGTCAACTTCGCGCCTGATAGTCCGAGCCGCATCTTGCGTCAGCTGAGGCTCGAGGGTGCGGTGGATTACGAGATCACGAACCGCCGGCAATCGGCCTACCGGGTGCTGGTGGTACGATGAACGAGGCCCACCATCTCGGCCTTCTGCTGCGACCCGAAATGCGCGCCAAGATGGCGATGGTCGACAAGCTCAAGCTGTTGTTCGACCACCGAACACCGATCGTCGGCAGTCCCGATGGCTGGACCATCGCTCTGATCGAGAACACGGTGAGGTGCGCCGATTTCGAGGCGGCGATCGAGGGAGCGCTTAACGTGCTGGCGATGCATTACCCGCCACCCGCGGAGGCCTCGTGACGCCGGCCGCCTACCAAGTGGGCGCGCTCAAGCTGGCGCTGGAACTGGCCAGTCTTGAAGGCCACCGTCCCGAGGTTGCCCGGGAGCTGGTGCAAGAGGCCTTCACCGTCGCCAAGCTACACTGCTTGTGGGCGGCCGAGCGCGGGCTAGACCCCTACCAGACATTGGTAGAGTTGGGCTTCCAGGCGGTGCCGATGACCAGTTGGCTCGACGCGCTATGGAAGCTCGCGGATCTGTGGCTCGACGAGGTCTGGCCCCGATTGCGGACATCGTCGGGGCGTGGCGGAGGGGGTTCCTCGGGCCACAGAAAAAGCGGCGCCGGTCAGCGGGGGATGTGCTGGAGCCGGCGCCGCCTGTCGCGGCCTCGTCCGACGAGGACGCACCTTGCGGGGGGGATGCAAAGTGCACCGCTCAGACCGGCAATATAGTCGCTTTCTGTGTAATTTCGATTACGGCCTGAATACCTGGCCCGCCAGGACAACAGCGGGAGGAGACTTCGCCGTGAACAGGCCAAGTCTTGACGCCGTTGCCGCGCTCGGGGAAGCGCGGATCCGCTTCAGCTAGGGGGGAAGGGGGATGGCCCGATTAGTTTGGATCACTCCGTGGACTGCGTTCAACGCCGATGGCACTTGGTCTCGGCGTTCGTGGTCTGCCGACGCACCGGAAGTCTGGATTAACGATCCTCCAGGCTCCTCGACCAGCGCCATAGCACTGAATGTCGACCAACCGCCTGCGACGGACTTCCGGGGGGAAGTGTCGCGGTATCTGAAGACCAGTTCCGGGAGGGGGAAATGAGTATTGAATGGTGCAAACTGTTTCATGACTTTGCCGACGACGTGAAGTTCTTGCGGGTCGCCGAAATGACTGGCTCGACCGTAGAACTCGCGCAAGCCTGCTTCGCCCGAGCCATGTGCCGGGCCAGCAGCAACCCAGATCGTGGCTCGCTCGCCGGCGTCGATTTCGAGGAGTTCGCCTGGTGGTTCTCAAAACCGGTCGAGCTCATCCGGTCGCTCTTCGCGGCGTTCGAGAAGGTCAGCCGCATGATCAAGGACGGCCGCCTCGCCAACTGGGCCAAGCGCCAGGGTGCGGCCGCCGCCAAGCTCGCCGAGGCGGTGTCACCGGGTGCAGTGCGCACGCGCCGCTGGCGGCAAAAGAAGAAGCGCGATCGGCGGCAGCAAGAGATGCTTTTTGCGTTCACCGGTGGTGCAGCGTTCCCGGTGACGAGTGACGGGTCACGCCCGTCACATGCGTCACCAGGGCCGTCACCGAGCGCCGGAGATAGAGACTTAGAGTCAGATTTTACACTCTCTGAAGAGAGTGACGCGCGCGCGAGGGCGCGCCGTTCGTTCGCTTCAGGTGATTTTGCAAAATTTTTGGAAGTGTACCCCCACAAGGTCGACCTGGTGTTGGCGCGCGCCGCGTTTGCCGAAGCCGTGCGCAATGGTGCCGGCATCGAGGAGATCC
Source organism: Allostellaceae bacterium (assembly GCA_035634495.1). GTDB lineage: Bacteria > Pseudomonadota > Alphaproteobacteria > ATCC43930 > CGMCC-115725 > AP-15. The sequence continues at coordinate 15,044 of DASQCY010000725.1, read as the reverse complement.
TCGCCGGCGTCCGGCGCTACTGCGCCACCAAGCCCGCTGATCGCGAATGGATGAACCCGGCCAATTTTCTCAAGCGCAAGCGTTGGGAGGACCAGCCCGCCAGCGCCCGGACGACCATTGAGATCGCGGACGACGACGAGCCGTTTTTCTATACAGACAGGGAGGCATTTTGGGCGAGAGACTGGGACGAGTACCCACACCTGCGCCCGGAAAACATGACGCGGGAGGAATATCTCCGACCATACCGGGAGGCCGACGAGCGCGAGCGACAGAAGCAGGCTGAATATCTGGCTGAACATGAAGATGCAGCCTGACGCCGACAGTTGCTTCCCGAGCGACGAGCACTACGAAGAACTCAAAAGCAAAGGGTCCCACGGCCGGATCAGCCGTCGAGACCAATTGTGCTGGCACGCCTACGACTATGGATGGAGGCGAGTGGTGCTGCAGGATGTCCACGGCAACTCGCCAATCGACCCCAAGCGCAAGCGGTTCGATGCCAATTTGGTCGCGGCGGCTGAGAAGTATTGGTCCCGGAAATACCACGGGAGTGGGCCAAAGCCAGCGGTGGAGAGTTGGCGGATGCGCGTCGCGGCGGCCTATCGCTGGGCTTACGAGCGCCGGCAGCCAATGCCACCCGAGATCCCGGAGAGTGACCCGCGGGTAGTAGCTCTGGTGGAGCGCTTTGAACAAGCGCGCGAGGACGAGTTTGCCGAGCAAAATCGCCAGCTCGCCGCATCAAGGGCGCGGATCATCGGCGACGGCAAAAATCCTGACGGCACCAACAGTGCGGAAGCGATAGCTCACGTCGCGCTCTGCTGCAGGATCATCAGAGCCAATCTGCGCACCTTTGTTGACCGCAGTCAGTTTATCAAGCGGCTGCCCGACGGCAGTCCGATGCCCAACGCGGATCACGCCAAAGACGACTGGTCGGGACCGGAGCTCGACGAGCTTTCACGCGTTCGCGACGAGCTCGGCGTCAAGGCAACCGAGCGACGGGAACGAGGCTTTGAGTAACCACTGCAACTGGAGGAATGCCCAATGAACAACCGTGAGCTGATCGACGATGTCGCGGTAAAGACGCAACTGGCGAAGACAGAGGTCAAGCGAACGATCGAGATCCTGTTCGGTACGATCGCGGCCGAGGTCGCCGCAGGTGGTGAGGTCAAGATCGCCAACTTCGGCACGTTCCGCTGCCACGAGCGCAAACCGATGGTCGGCTTCAACCCGCGCACCGGCGAGAAGATCAACGTGCCAATGCGCCGTTCGGCAAAGCTGTCGATCGTGAAATCTCTAAAGGATCTACTAAACCCACCGACCCAGAGGGCGGCACGGCGCCGGGCGTGAGCGGGACGACGACCACTGTCGCGGATTTGATCTGTTTTTTAGCGGCCTGGTACAGCGCGCAGTCGACGCACGGCGGCACGTTGTGCGGTGCGAAATTAAAGGTCGGCGCCGCCATGGCCGTTACGGCGGAGCCGAGCGCGGCGCGGCGCAGCTGGTTATCGACGGTGACGCTGACGCGGTCTCCCATGCCGAGCAGGTGCTCTTTCATCTCGCGGTCGCTGATCACGCTGATGAGGTGCAGAAAGTTGCGCTGTTCGAAGAGCACCCGATTGTCGTGCTTTTTCAGCAGCAGCGCCGCGATCCGCTCGCGGGCGTGCCGTGGGATCTCCTTTTGCGCGGCAACCCAGTAGCGCACCAAGCGCGGGCTGCGGTGCAGCGCCCGCGCCAGCTGCGTCTGCCAGCGCGGGCCGAACAGATACATGCCGAGAAGCGTGAGGTCCTCGGAACACAGTTTCCCCGGGATCACCTTGGTCGCGTCCCAAAGGTTCCTAGTTGAGCGGGCCGGGAGGAACTCCGGTTTACCAGTCGTTTACATCGGCGCGCGTCAACGTAGAAACATTCCGGCGCCGCGGATGGTCGTCACTGGACGATATCTGCGGTTTTCCTTGACTTTTCGGGGTTGTCTGTGGTAAACGCGGACGAAATTCACGATCCCGTAGACCGCCCGGTGCCAGCCCACCGCGGCGGTTTTTTGCTGTGTCCGCGAGGTAGTATGGGGCGACGCGGCCGGTTCCGTAAGGCCGGGCGTCGGGCCCCGAGTGGTCGCCTGTCCCAGGCGGGCCACGAACCCGAACACAACCCGTATCAGGCCTACCAGCGCCTGCGCATGCTCGACCCCGAGATGGCCGAGCAATTCCTGAAAATCGTCTGTCGACCTGCAGCGGCTCGATCCAAAGAGGAACAGGCTATCGTGGTCGTCAGCACCAACCGCGCGCACAACCCCAATCTTGGCTACCTGCCTGGCCTGGCCTTTGAGCGCGGGCTGTTTCGTAACAGCGCCGACGGCAGCGACGGGCGCGAGCTGTTACAGGCCGCCGACATCTATGCGCGGCTGTACCGGCAGGTCTGGGGCAGGCTCAGCGCCGACATCGAAAAGGCGCTCGGTCCCGACGATGTCGAACTTCTGCTCGAGGTCGGCCGGATCACTGCGCCGGCACCGCCAGCCAGCCATTTCCGAGTGTTTGTCGCCGGCACCCCCGCCGCGGCAGACGATCCCGACCCAGAGCAATACCTGCGCCGTCGGCTGAAGCTCGCCGATCGCCACGCCGCAGCACGAGCCTGTCTGATGCAGTTCGGCCTGGCCTCGCTGCTGATCGTCGAGACGGTCGTGATCGAGGGGATCACACCGAGCTTTCTGCGCCCCGGCGAAGCCCGCAACACCGCAATCGCACGGCGGGACCAACAGAACTTCGTCGGCGGTCTGCGCGCCCTTGCCGAGCATTTCGGCCTCTTCGAGCGTGGCAAGGAACGCGGAGGCATCCGCACCGAGCGCTTCGAGGAACTGGCACCACTGAAGGCTGGGGGTGAGCGATGATGATGATTGCTGTGCTGGGTCCGCTCGTGGTCACGAGCGACGGCCGCCCATTCAGAGGAAAGGCGCCAAGAAAGGGGAGGGCCCTGCTCGCCTACCTGGCCCTCGCAGGTCAGCCGGTCAGCCGCGAGCGTCTGGCGGATCTGTTGTGGCCTTACCAATCCCAGGAGCAGGCGCGGCACAGCCTGCGCAACTGCCTGCTCGAACTGCGCAAGCAGCTCGGCCCGGCCCGGGGGGCTGTCGGCAGCGATTTCAACACCTGCTGGGTCGAAGCGGAAACCGATCTGCAGCAGCTACTGCGGCTTTCCGAAGGCGGAGGCCTGGGTGAGCTCGGAGCAGCGATCCGGCTGATCCGTGGCGAACTACTCGACGGCCTCGATATTACCAGCGAGCCATGGCTCGAATGGCTCGAGCGCGAGCGCGAGCGGGTGATCGGCATTCTGGTCCCGCTGTTAACCAGGTATTCAGGGTTTGCGAGCGGCGCCGGGCTGCATGACGAGGCGATCGCCACAGCCCGCCAGCTGATCCGGCTCAATAACCTGAACGAGGAGTCGCATCGGCGCTTGATGCGGGTCCTGGCCGCCGCCGGACAGCGCGGCGCTGCGCTGCAGCAATTTAACAACCTCGAGAGGCTGCTGAGAGACGAACTCGGCGTGAGCCCCGACGCGGCAAGCTGCGCGCTGCGCGACGAGCTCCGTCGCGATCGCGGGTCCGAGGTCGTCGAGGCCGAGGCCGCGCTCGAGCCGCGGATCCGCATCGTGCCGAGATCACCGGCGGTGTCAGCGCCGGCGATGACCGGCAGGTGGCGAAACCTCGGGGCGCTGATCACCGACTTTCTTGCCGGGACCCGGAAGCTGACCCGACCGCAAATCGAGGAGATCGCTGCAGCGCTGATCGGCGCCGCCGACCTGACCGAGGAGCAGGGCGCAACAATTGTCGAGCAGCGTGCAACGATCGCCGAGCTGCGTGGGCAGGCGGCCGCCGAGGAGATCGCCCCCCGGGAGCTGCTCGACCCGGTGTGCGTCGCCGCGTGAAAGCACGGGGCAGCGTCGGTAACGAATTTCGAGAGCTCGTCCGCAAGCTGGAAAAGCTCGACCGGGCACCGCAGCGCGAGGCGAGGCGGCGCCAAAAGGCCGACGCCAAGGCCGACGCCAAGCGGCACCGGGAACCACCACCGCCGCCGGTACGACCGACGGATCACTGACTTCACTGACTTCACCGACCGGGGGTATCGGTCTTTCCCCCTGTCCCAGGGTGTTCCGGGGAGCTGCCTGCCGCTTTGCCTACTGGCGGTAAGCCCCTGGGGCGCTCTGTTCGAGAAATTCGCGAATTTGCCGAACCGACCCCGGACCACCCGGACCATCAACGGCTTAGCCGGGCCCGGACCACAAAGCACCCGGCTTTTCTAGGGTCCGAGAATGTGGGTTATCGGGGGCAAGACGGTTGGCGCGAAAGCCGCAGTTTGCCTCGGGTTTTAACGGCTTTTTAGGTTCGAAAACCAGGGGTCGGCAGATGGTCGAGACGCTGCCGGCGAAACCTATCGACCTGGCCGAGCTCGGCGCACGCGCAGCCGACTTCGCACGCACCTCGCGGAGTGCCGCGACCGAGCGGGCCTACCGGTCCGATTTTTCCGACTTCTCGGGGTGGTGCGAGCGCGCCGGATTGCGCGCCTTACCCGCCGACCCCGCAACGGTGGGCGCCTACCTGACCACCCACGCCGGGGTGCTCAAGGTGGCCACCCTCCGCCGTCGGATCGCTGCGATCACGGTGGCACACCGGATGGCGGGACTTGGTCTCGACAGCGGGCATCCGGCGATTGCCCAGGTGCTGGCCGGGATCCGCCGAGCCTATGGCACCAGGCAAGAAGCCAAGACAGCGCTGCTGACCGAAGACGTTCGCCGCGTCGTGCGAGCCCTGCCAGCCGATCTGGCAGGGATCCGGGATAAAGCCATCCTACTCCTTGGCTTTGCCGGCGCATTTCGTCGCTCCGAACTGGCCGCGCTCGACTTGAGCGATATCAGCCTATCAGGCGGCGGGGTGATCGTAACCATCCGCCGCTCAAAGACCGATCAGGAGGGCGCCGGCCGCCAGGTCGGGATCCCGCGGGCGCGCAAGGGCTCGGTCACCTGCCCGGTCGCCGCACTCGAGGCGTGGCTGCGCGAGAGTGCGATCGCCGAGTCCAGACCAAACCAGTTTGATCCGGTTGCAACCGGTTCGGTCTTCCGGGCGGTCTTCCACGACAAGCTGCTGGACCGGCTCTCCGGCCAGGCCGTAGCCGAAATCGTCAAGCGAGCTGTCAGCCGGGTCGGCTTTGACCCGAGCAAATACGCCGGCCACTCGCTGCGCAGTGGGTTTGCAACCTCGGCCGCCCGTGGCGGCGCCGACCTCGCCTTCATCATGCAGCAGACCGGGCACAAGAACGCCGATGTCGCTCGGCGCTACGTGCACGCCGGCACCCTTCTCCAGAACCCAGCATCGAGGGCAGTCAAACTGTGAGCGAGCCTGAGCCGCTTCCGTCGCAATATTTCGATCCGCCCGACCGCGTAATCGTCGGCACCGAGCGACGTCGGGTCAACGCACAGGAATGGACCGTACTCGAGGCGCTGTGGCGCTGCCGCGGCCGCCTGGTGGATCACCCGTCATTGATGGCCGCGCTCTATCCGCCGCCGAAAACGCCAACCAAGCACTTCGACAGTCTGCTCAAGGTCACCGTCTGCCGGCTGCGCGCAAAGCTCGTCGGAACGCCACTGCACATCGAAAACGTGTTTGGCAAGGGTTACCGGCTGCGGGTCACTGCGGTGCCCGCACAAGCGCCCGCTGCGGCCGCCTGACGACTTTCAAAACCACTGATCGCCGGGGAAACGATGTCGAGACGTTTTGGGGGGTTGGGCTGCCGCTACCTGGTCGACGATCGGTTGCACCAGTGCGGTGCCCAGGAGAAGCACGGCTCGAGCTATTGCCCAGGGCATCACGCGCTCTGCTACCTGCCGCCGGACAGTCTTCTTGAGCGCCGACGGATACGCCAGATCGACAGGATCGGCGAGGCCATCGGCGGCCGCCAGGCGGGCAAAAACACCGCCGGTGCGCTGCACAAATTCATGCTCAAGGTCGCAGCCATCGAAGGCCACGCGTGAGGGAGCCTCCGCTCGCAGCGCGCGACGTTCCGCTCGGTGCCTGCTGGCTGTTCCACGACCATCGCACACTCGCCGAGGTCATAGCCGATGAGGGCCGCCATCATGATTGCTCGCGAGCTGGCGGAGTTCAACGGCCGACTGGCGATGGCGCTCAAAGACGCACGGGCCGTGGGCGCAATCGGGACGGATGACGAGCTAACCAATGCGATCCTGCTCAAACACGGTGCCGGCGACATCAATCTCCGGCCAGTGCTGACGCGGCTGCGCCGTTCGACGGCACGAAGAGCCAGCCCTGCGCAAGGCACGGCAACAGGTTTCACATGAAACGCCCAGACCTGATCGTCGTCGGTGCCGATGACGATGACGAGCCCGAGGTCGCTGTGTTGATCGCCCAGGCGATCGCCGAGGAGCGGAGGCTCGAGGGTCTACCCGACTGGCCGCGCGTGCTCGGATGGTCGCGGCACCCGGACGGTGTGCTGGTCGAGAGCAACGGCACTCACTGGCTGATCGGGCACAACGACACCGCCGGCGTGCAGCGCTTGGCCGGTCTGATCCGAATGGAATTCGTTGCCGGGTGCGCCGGCAGCTGCTGAGAGTCAACTGGAGAAAAAAAAATACTCCAGTCCCGACCAGACCGGCCGAAGGAGCCGCGCTTTTACGTCATGCGCGTGCTGCACGATGGGGATCCGCCGCTCGTCTCGGTGATCTCCGGGCCCTACCCCGATCTGATCGCCGCCTGGCAAGGGGCGGCCTGTCGGCGCACGCAGCAGCCTAACGCCGTCTTCATCGCCGGCGAGATGCTGTCGGCGACGACGCCTACCGGGAGCTTCTGATGTCGATCATGATCACTGGCGTCTCGGTGGCGCAGAGCGCGCCTGTCGGGACCGTCGTCGGCTATCTCCACTGCTACAATTCCGGGCTGACGGTGCCGTGCAATTTTGTCGCCAAACAGCGCGGCCACGGCACGTTCACCGCCGGCGTCGACCAGGCCGGCGTGATGCGGATCTGGAGGATCGAATGATCGCCCGGCGGGTCTATCGGCCGCGACCCAACATGCCGGTCGGCTCGGGCGCCAAGGGCAATGCCGTCTATATCCGCCTCGACTACAGCCAGCGCTGGGATCGGCCCGCCCATGGCCAGATCAGCGCGATCTTGCCCGAAACCGGGCAGGGAACCCGGTCAGAAGGGTTCCAGGGAAACCGGTCAGAACGGTTTCAGGGTTCGGAGGTTTCCCCGGAGGTTTCCCCGGAGGTTTCGACGCGAACCGACGCGAGCGAACGCGAACCCACCTAATCCCCCCCTTTGAGCGCGAGCCTGCATGGAGCGGATGCTGAAGTTCTTCGCCTACGACCACCTGCGTGAGGACCTGAAAGGGGTCTCGCGCCCCTTCGCCGAGCTCGCCCAGCAGGTCGTGGCGCCGGTTCCCGCGGGCCCGGAGCGCACCGTCAGCCTGCGCAAGCTGCTCGAAGCCAAGGACGCCGCGGTCCGCGCCGTCGCCATCCCGGAGACCGAATGACCAAGCGGCTCGCCCCCGAAACCAAGCGGCTGCATGGGCTGTCGCCGGCCGCCCTCGCCGACGAGATCGGCGACCACCAGACCGCGATCGAGGCGCTCAAGGCCGAGGCGATCCGGCGCGAACTGCTGCGCATCGAGGGTGCGGCCTACCGCGTCGTGCTGAGCCCGCCCTCGAGCTCGCAGCGCACCGACAAGGCGAGCCTCCTCAAGTTCCTCGGGATCACCGCGGCCGAATTCACATCCCGTTTCACACACACGGTGCAGACCGGGTGGCGGCTGACCTGCAGGCCGCTGCGCAAGTTCGCGGCCGCCGCCTGATGTTTGTCCCTGGCCGCATCTTCGAGGCCGCCGCCGACGGCCGCACCGCCTGCGTGTGCGAAATCCGTCGCGCTGACGAGCTGTGGGGCATCATCTACGGCCCCACTCAAGAGGAAGCGCAGCGCCGCGCCAGGCTCGCCGCGCGCGCCCTCAACCGCGAGCGCGCCCTGAATTAGGGCTACGTTGCGACCCCAAACGGGAAAATGGGCCGATCCACGGCCCGCGGCGGCGCCGCGTAATACACCCGAAACCCAGGCAAACCGCCACTCTTCGAGCACGCCGGCGGCGCTGTGTATACGCCCGGCGCCGGCCATTTTCCCGTCTATCAAAGCGGGGTGTCACCTCTGGCGGTGACAGTCCGCGACGACGTCTCCAGAAGGTCAGATTCGATGAGTGGGCCCGGCACCGGCCGCACGAGTACCCATAATTTGTTTATTACTATTTGAAAAATAGTAATCGGCGTCTCTCCCCAACCGGCTGATTTTCCCGTCTATCAAAGCGGCCCGCGACCGTCTTACAGCCGGCCCTTGATGATCTCGCGCATGTCGTCGACCGGGATCACGAGCACATCGTCCTCGCGGTCATCGGACAGCGCCGCCCAATTCGCCTCGGAGAGGATCTTATCGACCGTGCTCCGCTTCCAGCGCGAGCGCGCGGCGTCGTCGCTCCAAAGCCATTGATAGCTGGCCACCAGGTGGGTGATGGCGAACAACACGCGCGGCAGCTGGTCGGCGAAGATAAACAGACCGCCGCCCGCCGGCACGTAGCCGTCGGCGTAGTGACCCATGCAGGCGTAAGCGAACGCGCCGATCGCGGTGATCACCAGCAAGCTCTGCTGCGGGATCAGCACGATGATGGCGACAAGCCCGGGACGCTGGCGGGCTACGCTGAGCGCCAACAACGCTGCGAGCAGCATGGTGGCGGCCAGAGTGATGCGCTGACCTTGAAAGGCGTTCAGCAGCGAGGCGATCGGGATCGAGTTATCGGCCGCGCCCGATCCGGCGATGATAAAGGCTTCGACCAGGTGCAGGGTCGCGGCGCTGAAGATCACCACGAGAGCGGTCGGACGCGTTGCCAAGGTGCTGCTCCACTCTGTTGCGGTTGGGATGATACCCGCGAACTTCGGCAGCGGGACGGCGACCGGGCGACGCCGCCTGACTTATTCAGCCGACTGACCAATCCCGATGCGGTTCAGCGTGCGGCGCAACACGGCTTGCTGATTAGCGCCGACATAGCGGGTGCGGCGAAGTTCGCGAATGACCCAGACCAGCGCGCAAGCTTGCACGGTCTCGATGGCCAGGAGGACGTGCAGCTCGTAGGGGGAAAAATAAAAGGTGTCCATTTGACTGCTCGTTCCGGGTGGTAACCAGGTTGATATCGGCCCAGCGGCGGCGGCACACCATTGCGGAATGAACATTTGTGCTAGGATCGCTGCAGGTCCGGGGATCTGCCCCCGAGACCTGTCCCCCATCAACCTGCGGGGCGGCTGGACATGCCGGTCGGCCGCCCCCCTTTGCCCATCGTGCCCGCCAACTCTCGCCAACCAGGCTTCTATTGGGTGCGGCTTCTCGGGAGTTCCGAGCACCCCGATGGGTGGACCATTGGCGAATGGACCAAGGGTCACTCGCGCGAGGGCGACACCGCCAACTGGCGGCTGCCCGGCTGCTTCTTTACCCACCGCGACCGGGACTTGCAGGAGATCGACGAGCACCAGATCGACCGGGGTCGCACACGGTCCTGGCGCAATGTCCGGGCGTGAACCTGGTTTCTATTGGGTGCGCGAGCTTGAGGGCTGGAGGATCGGCGAGTGGATCGCGGGTCGCTCGCCCGACGGCCGCTTGAACAAGTGGCGTCTGCACGGCCAGTCGTTCCACGAGCCCGACATCGTGTTCGACGAGATCGACGAGCGCCGCATCGAGCGGGTCAAGCACCGCACCTGGCGCCGCGAGCGGACCGGCAATTCGCGGCCGAAAACCTGAAACGCTGATCGAGAAGCTGACGGAGATCGCCATCGTGGCGCTCTGCGCGTTCGCCTTCGTGGTCGCCTGGATGGCGCTGGTGGATTTGGTCGAGATGGTCTGGCGCTGGCTGTGGCCCTAGCTAGACTAGCTGAGTATTTCGCGGCCACACCAGCTAGATGGCTCCCGGGGAGGGCAATGAGGAGGTATCGGAAGATCCATCGCCCGGGGGAGCAACAGGGTGATCGATGTGCCTCGTCCAAATTCGCTTTCGATCAATGCGGTACCGCCGCTCTGCTTGGCAAAACCGTAAACCTGAGAGAGGCCAAGCCCCGATCCCAGACCGACCGGCTTGGTCGTGAAATAGGGCTCGAAGGCATGCGCCAGGACCTCGGGTGTCATCCCCGTACCGGTGTCCGACAATTTCACTGCGACGAAGTCGCCCGTCAGTCCACAGCCCGTAGCATCGCCGGAGGGGAGTGAGACATTACGAGCTTCGATACGCAACTGGCCACCATTCGGCATCGCATCGCGGGCATTGACCCCGAGGTTGAGCAGCGCGAGTTCGAATTCGGCGGGATCAATCGTCACCGGCCAGAGGTTTTCCGGGAGGTCGACAACGATCTCGATATCCTCCCGCAGCGATCTCGAGGCCAGTTCGCCGAGCTGATGACGTTGTTGGCGCAAATCGACGGTCTCTGGCCGCAATGTCTGCTGTCGCGAGAAGGCGAGCAATTGTCGGATCAGTCTCTCGCCGTGCTCGCCGGCGCGGATGATGGCCGAGGCACGCCGCGCAACGACGTCATCAGCCGCGCGATCGCGCAACAGCGTGGCGCTGCCAGTCATCACGGTAAGGAGGTTATTGAAATCATGCGCAATGCTGCCGGTAAGGTGGCCGATGGCTTCCATCTTCTGGGCTTGGAATAATGCGGCTTGGGCTTGTTGCAGCTCTCGCGTGCGGTCCTCGACCTCCCTCTCGACCCGGTGCGCATGGCCGCTGGTGAGGAGCAACGATGCGCCCAACACGCAGGTGCTGATGACCCCGGCGACGAGAACCCCCCAGGTCTGCCACTTGAGAGCGAAGTGCTGCTCAAGGTAGAACGCGGTCGGAGCATCGAACAGCGCAAAAAACAGAAGCACCGGCAGCGCTACCGGCACGGCGCGGTGGCGCCACACATGCCTTGGTTCGCCGGCGGCGACGAACACCAGGGGGAGCGTGATGAGAACGCCAAGAGTGTCGCCGATCCACCATGAAACCCAATTTGTCAAAAGATGGGGCAGCGGCACGGCACCGAGAACCGACAGGCCGCCTAGCGACAATGTCGCGCTCGTCAGACAACAAACCGACGACAGGAGTAAAAAGCGCCACAGATCGCGCGCATGGGCGAGCGGCATGGGGTAGCCGATTGCGCTTCGCAAGACCATCCCAGAGATCGCAGCCTGCAAGGTCGAGGAAGCGGCAATGACGACGGCCGCCGCCGCGACTGCCACGACCGAGGTCTGGCCGGCGCCGACCCACAGATTGAGCAGAAATGAGCCGAGAAACGTCCAGGGCAGCGTCACCGGGCCGGCGATCTGCATCGCCGCGACGGCGATCCCGGCCGGCGGAAAGATCGGCGATGCATAACCCGGCGGTACCGCCATCAGCAGTGACAGCTTGCCGGTGACGATATAGCTGGCAACAAGCAAGCAATAGGCCTGGGTTTTTGATATCACGCTAGGCATACCTCATTGAGGTACCTCAGAGTATTTCGCGGCCAGGGAAACGATCGGATTCTCGCACCAGCTAGATGGCTCCCGGGGAGGGACTCGAACCCCCGACCAACGCGTTAACAGCGCGTCGCTCTACCAGCTGAGCTACCCGGGAAAAAATCGGAGGTGCAAAAATAGCCTTCGAAACAGAGGTATATTTTTGCTCTTACGCTGCGCGAGGGTTGCACAGGCTTTCGGCAAGGTCATTCCGCATCATGGACTCCCGCGCTCAGTGGCGCGACGGGTTGCACGGCGCTGTTCGAGATGGCTGGGTGAAAACCGCCTGAACTTTGGCCGGCGCTCGGGTGGCTCACCACGATCGAATTTCGCGAGGGCTGCTGCAACCTCGTTCCGGCGGCTTGTGCCGCGGTCGAAATCGAAGTCTGGCCGAAACCCCACGGTAAATGCGTCTAGCGTGCTGCTGATCGACACCGGGTCCCAATCGAGCGATTTGGCAATGGCGCGCAGCGACTCACCGCGCAGCCATCGCCGTGCGATCTCCGCCAGCTCAGCAAGCGTGACGTCGACAAAGGCTGGTGGTGCCAGCCGCTTGCGTGCGGCACGGATGCGACCGTTGCGGTAGCGCGCGACGTCAGCCTCGATCTCGGCCAGCACCTCGGCGGGCAGATCGTCGCCGGGGTCGTCGCCGGGCCCCCACCACAGTGTTGCTGGCATCAGGGCAGATCCAGCAGCGGTTTTTGGTCGTACCGCAACGACAAGATCCAGATCGCGAACCAAGCGCCAAAAAAGAGCGCGACAGCCCATGGTGCCTGCGTCCAGGCCGGAGCCTGCTTGCCGCGGGTCGTGATGACCCAGGCGATTAGCGCCGCAAACAGCAGCCATTCGGTTGCGGTGAAGTTTCCCGGCCAGTCGTCAGCCATCAGTTTCCTCGGTTCCGCCGCAGCCAAGCGATCACTTGGCGCTGAAGTTCTTTGCCCTCCCTGCCCTTTAAGGGATCGGTGGCAGCCGTGCGCAGAGCTTTACAGTGCGCGTCGATCATTGCTTTGACGTGCGCCGGATTGGGATTGGCGGCAGTGAAGCCGATCAACCAACCGGCCGCGCGAACCAGCGTCAAGATTGCCAATTCGGGTCTTCCGCTATCGGCGGGGAAAGTATCGGCGGGGAAAGACGTCGCCGAGTCGTCGAGTATGCGCGCGGTCGCTTGGATCACCCGTGCCGCTGCTGTATCCAGACTTTCGTAAAAATCGCTCATCGGTGCGGCTCCTCTTTCAGTCATTCTTCCGGCCTTTGCGTAGCTCCTCGACGATCGCGTGAAGAGCGCGACGGATCTGTTGCTGCGTCCCCGCATGGAGCTTCATTGCGCGAACGCCGAACCAGATCACCACGCCAAGCAAGGCGATCTCTACGATGTCCGCGCCGAAGGCTGCCCAAGCCAGAAGGTTCATGGTTCACAGCCCATAGCTCCTGGCCAGCTCGTCGAGGCGCTCGGGTGTGGACTTGGCGATGTAGGTCAGCGCGCGCTCGACCTCATGGCGAAAGCGGTCCGCCGGCAGATCATCGAGTGCGCCGAACTGGGTGCGCATCCAGGCTTCGACATGCCGCGGGTTGGCGGCGGGCGCGAGTTTTCGGATTAGGTCTTGGTAGTGGGCCATTTGTTATCCCCCATATTGCTTGGCCGTCCCTTCCTCAGAGCGTCATAAGTCGTCACACCTTTCTTCCATCTCGACCGGTTCATTGCGGCCGTGCGGCCACGGCAGATCGACCTCGCAGCCGCAACCGGGCCACAGCGGGCAGTCGCCGACGACAACCGCGAACTCGGGATCGTCGGGCTGCGGTCGTCCGCACTGACCCGGTGAGTTAAATGCGCGAACATTGCTGGGCATTGAAGCCCTGCGACACCACCACGGCGCGACATCGGGTGTAGTCGGGCTCGACGCTTGCGACCGGCTCAATCTTTGACTGGGTCATGGGCGCTCGGTGCCAATCCCTCAAGGCGGCGTAGCCGCTCGCCGTGACGAGAGACTTGGCTATGCGTCGCGCGGATCTCGGCCAACAGCCGGGTGTGGCTGTTGTCGAGGCGCTGCACGATGGCGGTCAGCACGTTCACGTCATCGCGTAAGCTCGCGAGCTCGGTTCGGATTTCCTGCAAGAGCCGTAGGACGAGATTGTCGGGTTCTTCGCTCATGCGGTCTCCTCAAGCGTGAGGCAGATAGTGAAGGATAACGCCGGTTGCCGTCGCGGTCGCTGCGATGACCAAGCCGGTGGTGGCGACCGCAATCATTCGCCCGAGCCGCCACAGCATCCGATTTTCGAGAGCCGCGAGGTCGGCCTGCAGCGCGGCGATGTCGGCCTTGGTCGCGACGTTTGTGCGGATTGCGTCATAGATCTCGGTCGCGATGCTTTCCGCCGCGTCGCGAGCGATACCACCTTGCTCCAGCGCATGCGCGAGAGTGAGGCGATCAGTCATTCGGCAGTCTCCTCATCACTGCCGCCGTGCCGCGTTGATCGCATTGGCGATCGCCGACACTTGCGCGGCAACCTCGGCGCGTTGCGCGCGAAATTCCTCGGCAAGATCGCGACGCAACTGCGGCAAGTCCGTTAGATGAAGTCTGTCGAGTTTCTCTTCGAAACGATCCATGCGCTTTTCTAGGCGCGTGAACATAAACGCGAACAGCCCAAAGCCGCCGATGATCAGGGCAGCCAGGGCGCTGAATTGCGCGATGTCGCTCATTCGTTCACTCATCATGGCAGCCGCCGCAACTGCCGAGCGAGCTCAGCGCCGTCTGTCAATCCGTTCCAGTGGTCGATGATCGCCGTCTCGTTGAGCGTGATCCATCGGTCGACCGCTTGCATATCGCCGGCGGTCAGGCGGCCGGCGACGACATGCGGCAACGGCCTGAGTGCCACGACGGCGAGGTTGCCCGGATCCATGCGGGTGCCGTGCACTTGCATCACCTTGATCCGCGCATCATGCGGCGCGCCATAGCTGGGGCCGACCCACACGACCATCGGCAGCCCGGTGGTGCGCGGGTAGAGGTTGGTCATCAGCGTCAGGTCCTCGGCTTCGCTCATTGCGCGCTCCTCCGCAGCGTTTCATAGGCATTGGCGATCGGGTAAACGTGATATCTCATGGCTCTCATCCGACACCGCCGATCTTCGTCGCGACGCGAAACAACAAAAGCGGTGGCCACGCAGGAAAGACCAGAACAAGTCGTTCATAGCCGGCGCTGCAGTCGCCGGCCGAGCTCGACACCGGAAATCTGGCCGTCCCAATGCGCCACGAGCGCCGCTTCGTTGAGCCGCAACCAGTCACTGACCGCTTGCAGATCAGCCGCGGACAACCGGCCGGCGATCAGGCGCGGCACCGGACGAACCGCGACGATTGCGGTGTTGGCGATCGACATCCGATTGCCGTGCGCCATGTTGACCTTGACCCGAACATCGTGCCGAGCATTGCCGCGGGGTCCGGCCCACACGGTCATCGGCAGGCCGCTGTCCGCCGGATAGATGTTGACCATCTCGTAGAGCTCG